>CAVEOF010000010.1:3042-44702 GCA_963617165.1 Coriobacteriaceae bacterium
GGCTGTCACACGCGAAAAGGCTCGTTCTGCAAAAAAAAGTTGTCATACAAGGAAAAGGCTCTCCTGTTGGAAGAAAAAGGCTACCATGTCGGAAAAAGGGTTACAAAAAAGCTTTCAACAAGAAAAAGGCTGTCGCCCGAGAGCGACAGCCTTTGACGGTACTGTTTTCAGTTGTTGCAGCAGCAGCAGAACACGATCACGATCGCAAGAATGATGATCCAAGTGCTGTTATCGTCGAAGAGATGGCAAAAGCAGTTGTTCATATGTTTCCTCCGGGAGTTTTTCGGGCGGGTTTTGCCCCGCTCATTATCATAGTATGCGTGGGAGGAAGTTCGGTGACAGATTACCGACGCTCAAACGAAAATTTTACTTCTCCGCCCTGCAAAACGAGCCGTCCCTCGAAGGTCTTCCCGTTTTTCGACACGAAGCCGCGGAGCCATGCCGTCGTGCCCGTGGCAAGAAGGCGCGCGACCTCGCTCTTCGGAATGGGGCGGCGGCAGATCATCGTGCCGACGCGGAAGGTACATCCGTCCTTATAGCCCATGCAGCCGTAGGCGCTGTTGCCGCGGATCACCGACTTCCCGCAGAGGGGGCAGGTCCCGACGATCTCGCCGAGCCGTCCCGTATCGACGTCCCCGAGGAGAGCATCGCTCGCCGCGCCGTTTTTGAAGATCTCGGCGATCTCATCCTCGGCGAGCTTTACGCTGTCTTCAACGCTCATTTCGCCGCGGAAGACCTTTTTCAGGGCTTTGCCGAGCTCGCTCGTCTTATATTTATCCATGGTGATGGAAAGGCGCTCGAGAGAGCGGATCAGGCGTTCGCCCCCTTCCAATATGGTATAGGTATCCTTTTTGAGGTCGATATAGCCGCTCCGCTTCGCGTTGTCGATAATTCCCGTGCGGGTCGCCTCGGTCCCGAGCTCGAGTCCTTCGAACACCGCCTTATAATCCTCGGCATCGTCGACGACGCCGTTCTCCTCCAGCTCTTTGGCGCGGGCTTTATCGTCCTTGAAGGGATTTTTCAGGTAGTTGTTCAGCGTTTCGATGGTATAGTGCTTCGGCGGGGTCGTTTCCCTCTCGACGGGCTTGAAATCGATATTGACGCTCTCTCCCTCCTCAAGCTTCGGGAGGACCTTATCCTTTTGGTTATAATCGTCGTACTTCGTCCAACCGGGAGCGCGAATGACGGTGCCTTTCAGGACGAATTCCTCGAGGTCGCCGACCTTGATGCGGATCTCGCTCTTATCGGCGAGGCACTCCTCCCCGCAGAAGACGGCGACGAAGCGGCGGAAGACGGTGGAATAGACCTGCTTTTCCTTTTCCGAAAGCTTCTCGGCGGGCGGGATCTTATAGGTGGGGGTAAGGGCGGAGTGAGACTCGATCTTCGAGTCGTCGAAGATGTATTTCGAATCCTTGAAGCGGACGGGATAGCCGAGCTTCGCGACGTTCGCGAGGATGGCGCGCATCTTATCCTTTTCGGCGGTGGCAAGATATTCCGAGTTGGTACGGGGATAGGTGAGGTAGCCCTCCTCATAGAGCTTCTGGACGATCGCAAGGCTGTCCGCCATGGACATTTTGTATTTTTTACCGAGGACGTTTTGCAGGGTGGAGAGCGAATAGAGCTTTCCCGGGAGGATGGGATCCTTCTTGTTTTTCACCGAGGTGACGACGGCGCCCGTGTCGTTATAGAGCTTTGCCGTCTCCTTCGCCTTTTCAAGCTCGGCAGCGGAAAATTTCGTCTTCCCGTTCAGCTCCACCTTTTCGCCGTGGGTCTTTTCCGCACTGGCGATCGTATAATAGGTCTCGGGTTTGAAGTTGCGGATCTCCGTATCGCGGTCGTAGATGGCGCGCACGATGGGGACAATGACCCGTCCGACGCGAAGCAGGGTACCCGTGCGGATCGTGGCATAGCGGGTCAGGTTCACGCCGTAGAGCCAATCGATGTAGGTGCGGGCGTAGCCCTCATTCGCGAGGTTTTCGTACGCGCTCTCGTCCTTCATATCCGCGAGGGCGGCGCGCACCGTCTCGGGCGTCTGATCGGGGAGCCAAAGGCGGAGAAACTTTTTTTCTCCCCTGACGGCGTAGCGGACGCAGAGGCGGACGATGATCTCCCCCTCGCGGTCGGCGTCCCCCGCGTTGACGATCGTATCGACGTCCTCGCGGTTGCATAACGACTCAAGAAGGTGAAACTGGCGCTCCGTGCCCGCGTCGATCTTCTTATCCGCGCCCTTTTTCAAGGTGAAGCGGAATTCCTTCGGGAAGCAGGGGAGGTTCTCGAGCGTCCATTTGGCGCTCCCGTTCGGGGCGGGAGAATACTCTTCGACATCCGCGAGAGAAAACAGGTGTCCGAAGGCATAGCTGACAAGATAGCCGCCGCCCTCAAAATACCCGTTTTTCTTCGTCATATTTCCGATGCCCGCGCAGATATTGCGTGCGAGGCTCGGCTTCTCCGCGATGATCAGTATCATATTTCTCTCCGAAGCTTACCCTTTTTACGGTCTATTTTACCATATCCCGTGAGAAATTTCCACCCCTTTCTTTCATTTTACGGGATTTTTGTGACATTTGCCGTATTTTTTGCGCGGAATGACGAAAATGATGAAAAGTCCTTTTATTTTATTATAAATTATGGTATACTTTGGCTTAGGAGAGTATTTTCTCCGAAACGACGAAAAAGTGACGGTACCACAATGGCAAAGCTATACTTCAAATACGGTGCGATGGGGTCGTCGAAGACCGCACAGGCGCTCATTACCAAATTCAATTACGAGGAACGCGGGATGCGCGTCTGGCTCATCAAGCCGTCGACCGACAACCGCGACGGCGAGGACATCATCCTCTCACGCATCGGGCTGTCCGCCGCGTGCACGGCGATCTCGCCCGAAGACGATCTGCTCGAAAGGTTCTCTAACGAGCAATCGGGCGTCGACGTCATCATCGCGGACGAGTGTCAGTTCTTCACGAAACAGCAGATCGACGAGCTGCGCCGCATCGTCAACGAGCGGGGGGTTCCCGTGCTCTGCTTCGGTCTGCGCACCGACTTTCTGACGCATCTTTTCCCCGGGAGCGCGCGCCTTTTCGAGGTGGCGGACTCGATCGCCGAGATCAAGACCATTTGCGGTTGCGGTGCGAAGGCGACGGTCAACGCCCGCATCGACGAGGCGGGTCACGTGGTCACCGAGGGCACGCAGGTGGTGCTCGGGGGCAACGACCGCTATCTTGCCATGTGTCATAAATGCTGGGTCGAGCGAATCGCCCGCGAGAAAAAAGAAAAAGCAGAAAGGGATCACGCAAATGGACATTCGTGACATTCTTTCAAAATGCGACCACACCCTCCTTTCGCAAAACGCAACGGTCGGAGAGCTCCGCTCCGTTCTGGACGACGGCATCCGCTACGGGGTCGCGTCGGTCTGCCTTCCGCCCGTGTACGTGAGAGGGGCGAAGGAATACGTCGGCGACCGTCTGAAGATCTGCACGGTCATCGGCTTTCCGAACGGCTATCAGACGACGGCGGTCAAGGTCTTTGAGACCGAGGACGCCATCCGCGGCGGAGCGGACGAGATCGACATGGTGATCTGCATCGGTCACCTGAAGGATCGCCGCTACGAGGAGATCCTCGACGAGATCCGTCAAATCAAGACGGCGTGCGGCGAGCACATTCTGAAGGTCATTATCGAGACCTGCCTTCTGACGACGGACGAGAAGATCAAGATGTGCGAGATCGTTTCGGCATCGGGCGCGGACTATATCAAGACATCGACGGGCTTCGGCGGAGGCGGTGCGACGAAGGAAGACGTGGCGCTCTTCAAGGAGCATGTGGCGCCTCACGTGAAGATCAAGGCGGCAGGCGGCATCGCGACGTTAAAGGATGCCGAAGATTTTCTCGCGCTCGGCGCCGACAGACTCGGAACGAGCCGTATCGTTAAGCTGGCAAAATCGCAGGGAATCTGACAAAAAAGAAAAGTTTTGTTTACATAAACGCAGAAAATTCAGAAGAAAGAGCTTCCCGTCGCGGAAAGCTTCGGTGATCACAATGGCACTTTATCCGACTCCGCATATTCATGCGACGCCCGACGATTTTGCAAAAACCGTCCTGATGCCGGGCGACCCGCTCCGCTCCGAATTCATTGCGAAAAATTTCCTCGACTCCCCCCGTCTCATCAACAACGTGCGGGGTGTACAGGGGTATACGGGCACCTATCGCGGGGTTCCCGTGACGGTGATGGCGAGCGGCATGGGAATGCCGTCGATCGGCATTTATTCTTACGAGTTATATCACTTCTTCGGCGTGGAGAACATCCTTCGCGTCGGCTCGGCGGGGGCGCTCTCCGAGCGGGTGAAGGTGCGCGACATTCTCATCGGGATGGGCGCGTCGACGAATTCCTCCTACGGGGCGCAATACGGTCTGACGGGCACCTTCGCGCCGATCGCCGACTACGAACTGATGAAGGTAGCGATCGAAGAGACCGAGGCGCTCGGCGTCCGCTACGCGGTCGGCAATCTTCTCTCCTCGGACGTGTTTTATAACGCCGACCCGACGTTCAACGACAAATACCGCAAGCTCGGGATCCTCGGGGTGGAGATGGAAGCGGCGGCGCTCTATATGAATGCGGCGGCGGCAGGACGGCGGGCTCTCGCCATCTGCACCGTTTCCGACCATATTCTCACGGGAGAGGCGCTCGACGCCGAGAGCCGTCAGACGAGCTTCACCGACATGATGAAGATCGCGCTCAACACTGCCGTTCGGTTCTGACAGGGCGGGAGAATTCACGGACGGTCGGTGATGGGACAGCACGCCTGTTTATGCAGAAAGACCGGCGCGCCGTGAATTTTTTCAAGTGCGAAAGCATGAAACGATAAACCGACGCGCGACGGCAGATCTCTTCCAAAGTGTGGGAAGCAATGAAGCAAAAAGCCCGGTGTGCGACGGGGGATCTCCTAAGCAACTGCGGGAAGCAATAAAAATTCAATAAGGAAATGCCTATGAAAAAGCGTATTTTTTTGATCGTACTCGACTCGGTGGGAATCGGAGCCTCGGCGGATGCCGCGGAATTCGGTGACATCGGGGCGGACACCATGCGACGGATCCATACGTCGGAGAAATTTTCCGTTCCGACGCTACTTTCGCTCGGACTCGGGAACATTGACGGCATCGACTATCTGCCGAAGACCGAGACGCCGCGGGCGGCAGTGGCAAGGCTCCGCGAAGAGAGCCGCGGAAAGGACACCACCATCGGTCACTGGGAGATGGCGGGCGTGATCTCGACCTCTCCCCTGCCGACCTATCCGAACGGATTCCCGCGGGAGATCATTTCCGCGTTCTCCGCGGCGACGGGACGGGGCGTCCTCTGCAACAAGCCCTACTCGGGCACCGACGTGATCCGCGACTACGGCGAAAAGCATATGGAGACGGGAGATCTCATCGTCTATACCTCGGCGGACAGCGTGTTTCAGATCGCGGCGCACGAGGCGATCGTCCCGCCCGAGACGCTGTATGAATACTGTCGGATCGCACGCGGACTGCTGACCGGAAAGAATGCGGTCGGTCGGGTCATTGCGCGTCCCTTTATCGGCACGGCGGGCAATTTCAAGCGGACGGGGAACCGCCGCGACTTCTCCCTCGAACCGACGGGAAGGACCATGCTCGACGCGATCTCGGATGCGGGGCTTGACGTCATTTCGGTCGGAAAGATCTCGGATATTTTCGCGGGACGGGGCATCACCGACGCGCTCGTCGCGCACGGAAACGCCGAAGGCATGGCGGCGACCGACACGCTACTTCCGCGGGATTTTCACGGGCTTGCTTTTATCAATCTTGTCGACTTCGACATGCTCTACGGGCACAGACAGGACGTCGAGGGGTATGCCGCGGCGCTCACCGCCTTTGACACGTGGCTTGCGGGATTTCTCCCGAAGCTCGGGGCGGACGACTTACTTCTCATCACTGCCGACCACGGCTGTGACCCCGGGGACAAGAGCACCGACCATACGAGGGAATACGTCCCGCTCTTCGCTTACGGCGAGGGAGTCAAGCCCGTCAACCTCGGGACGCGGCGCACCTTCTCCGACATCGCGGCGACTGTCGCCGACATTCTGAACGTGCCTTATGAAACGCCGATCGGTGTCAGCTTCAAGGATGAAATCCTTGAATAAGAAAAGAATTGTTTGCATTTTTGCACATTTTGAAGAAAAGGAGTCGGCGATATGAGCGATAAGGAATTGATCGATCTTGCGATCAAGGCGAGAAGATCCGCCTACTGTCCCTACTCTCACATGGCAGTGGGGGCGGCACTCCTCGCGAAGAGCGGGAAGGTCTATCTCGGCGCCAATCTGGAAAACGCGTCCTTCACGCCGACGGTGTGTGCGGAGCGCGTCGCCTTCTTCCGCGCCGTGAACGAGGGCGAGCGGGAATTTGTCCGCATCGCCGTGGTCGGAGGTCCCGAGGGAGAAGAGCCGTTGCGCGACTTCCCTCCCTGCGGCGTCTGCCGTCAGGTGATGGCGGAATTCTGTGGGAGTGATTTCGAGATTCTGATCGCCACGCGCGATTCTTATCATAGGATGACTCTCGACGAGATCCTTCCCTTCCGTTTCTCCGAGTCCTATTTCTGATTTTTCTTTTCGATACCGACGAAGTATCGGGAGCCGTCGGGAAACAAGGCGGGACGGGCGGATCGATCTGCCGTTTCAGCGCGGAATTTTTTCAAAAATATCGGTAATATCGGGCTTCGCCGACGGGAGATTCGCTTCCTGTTTGCGAAGCCCCTTTTTGCGAGTGCATTTGTTTCGGTGCTTTTTCGAAAGTGTTCTTTCGCGCGGCGGAGCGGGTGGATTTTTTCGAAAAAATCGTCATTTTTTGAGCATTGTGCACAATTTGTTTCTCCGTTTTTAACGAAAATACACATTTCTGTTCTTTTTCCTTGACTTTTCGGGGGCTTCGTGGTATACTGTTGACGCAATGAAAAATTGCAAAAATTCAACAAGGAGAAATCAAAATGAAGAAAATCCTCTCTCTCATTCTTGCCGTTGCAATGCTTCTCGGTGTTGCAATGATCCTCGGGTCTTGCGGCGAAGCGGAATCCAGCGAAGCCAAGTACGACAAGATTCCCGATACCATGACTTCCGAAGACGGAAAATACGAAGTCGCCATGGTGACCGACGTCGGTCAGCTGAAGGACAAGGGCTTCAACCAGGGTACCTGGAACGGCACGAAGTACTACGCTTCTCAGAATGGAAAGTCCTATAAGTATTATGCTCCCGCAAACGGCTCGGGCGCGTCGGACAACGACCGTATCGCCGCCATGAAGCAGGCAGTGACCAACGGCGCGAAGATCGTCGTCGCTCCCGGCTACCTTCAGGCAGCCGCGATGGAGACTGTCGCGAAGGACAACCCCGATGTCAAGTTCGTCTTTGTTGACGGATGGGCGCTCGGTCTCGATAACGTGACCGCGATTACTTACAAAGAGCAGGAGTCGGGCTACTTTGCCGGCTATGCTGCCGTGAAAGAGGGCTACAGAAAGCTCGGCTTCATGGGTGGCGGCGGCGGAACCAACCCCGCCTGCAACCGTTTCGGCTACGGCTTTGCTCAGGGTGCCGAGGCTGCCGCGAAGGAGCTCGGTCTCGATGATAACGCCGTCGAGCTGAAGTACAGCTACATGTACGGTGCTGCTTTCTCCGCTTCGACCGACCTTCAGAACATGGCTGCCGGCTGGTATGCCGCAGGCACCGAAGTCATCTTCTCTTGCGGCGGCTCGATGTTTGACTCCGTGAAGGCTGCCGCTGCCGAGTACAGCAACGCGAAGATCATCGGCGTCGACGTTGACCAGTCTGGCGAATCCACGAGAGTTATCACCTCTGCCGTGAAGGGTCTGTCTGCCTCCGTCGAGAAGGTTCTCGGTCAGTTCTATGACGGCAAGTGGGATTCCGAGCTTGCCAACAAGGCACAGAACCTCGGTGCTTCCGACGATGCCACGGGTCTTCCCGTTGACAGCTGGAGCATGACGAAGTTCAAGAAAGCCGACTACGAGGCTCTCTTCGAAAAAGTAAAGAACGGCACGCTCAAGATCGATTCCGAAACCGGTACGATCCACATTCCCAAGGGCACCAACACCGAAGAAGTCCCCGCAGCGGGATTCCTCGGCGCACTTGACGAAGGAAAGCAGCCGGAAGGCTACACCAAGGTGAAGGTCGTTTACACGAAGTAATTCCCTCCTTCTTTTCAAAAAGACCGTCTTCGGACGGTCTTTTTGCGTTTTCTTGTACGACTTGCGCACGGGCACGCGCCCGCGCGCAAGTTTTATTATAAAATATTTATAAAATCTCTTGCAATATGTGAAAAAATCGTGTATAATATGGATAGATAACTTTACGAAAATCGGGGCGGCGCGGTGGCGCTTCCCTTCGGGAAAGGAACGGTATGGAGCAGGAATACATTATCGAAATGCTCGGGATCACGAAGCGGTTCCCCGGCATTGTGGCAAACGACAACATCACCCTGCAACTGAAACGGGGAGAGATCCACGCACTGCTCGGGGAGAACGGCGCGGGAAAGTCCACGCTCATGAGCGTACTCTTCGGACTTTATCAGCCGGAGGAGGGCGAGATCCGCAAGAACGGAGAGCGCGTCGAGATCCGTGACCCGAACGACGCGACCGCGCTCGGCATCGGGATGGTGCATCAGCACTTCAAGCTGGTCGAGGTGTTCACGGTGCTCGAGAACATCATTCTCGGTAACGAATCGACGAAATACGGCTTTCTGACGACGAAGGAGGCGCGTGCCCGCGTGCTCGCCCTCTCGGAAAAATACGGTCTCGCGATCGATCCCGACGCGAAGGTCGAGGACATCACCGTCGGTATGCAGCAGAGGACGGAGATCCTCAAAATGCTTTACCGCGACAACGAGATCCTGATCTTCGACGAGCCGACCGCCGTGCTGACGCCGCAGGAGATCGACGAGCTCATGCAGATCATGAAAAACCTCGCGGCGGAGGGAAAATCCATCCTCTTCATCACGCACAAGCTCAACGAGATCATGGCGGTCGCCGACCGATGCAGTGTCCTCCGCAAGGGCAAATACATCGGCACGGTAAACACCGCCGAGACGACGAAGGAAGAGCTCTCGCGCATGATGGTCGGGCGGGATGTCAAATTCAAGGTGGACAAAACCGACGCCGTTCCCGGGGACACCGTGCTCGAGGTAAACGGGCTCACGGTCGGTGCGCATTTACATAAAAAAGACGCGGTAAAAAACGTCTCCTTCTCGGTACACTGCGGGGAGATCGTATGCATCGCGGGTATCGACGGCAACGGTCAGACCGAGCTCGTGCAAGCGATCACGGGACTTACCCCGGCAAAATCGGGCACCGTGGCACTGAAAGGGGAGGATATCACGCACGCCTCCATCCGTCAGCGCAACACGCACGGTATGAGCCACATTCCCGAAGACAGACACAAGCACGGACTGGTGCTTGACTACACCTTGGAAGAAAATCTCGTGCTGCAACGGTATTTCGAGCCGCGCTTCGAGGAGCACGGGTTCATCCGCTTCGACGCGGTACGGAATTATGCGGACGAGCTGATTGAAGGCTACGACATCCGCTCGGGACAGGGGGCGCTGACGCCCGTCCGCTCCATGTCGGGCGGCAACCAGCAGAAGGCGATCGTGGCGCGCGAGCTTGACCGCGAGCACGACCTGCTGATCGCGGTACAGCCGACGCGCGGTCTGGACGTCGGGGCGATCGAGCACATTCACTCGCAGATCGTGGCGTCGAGAGACGCGGGCGCCGCCGTGCTTCTCGTCTCGCTGGAGCTTGACGAGGTGATGAATCTTTCCGACCGCATCCTCGTGATGTACGAGGGAGAGATCGTCGGCGAATTTGACCCGAAGACCGTGACCGTCGAAGAGCTCGGGCTCTATATGGCGGGCGCGAAAAAGCAGGAAACGGAGGCGTAAAACATGCAAAAGCTCAAAGAATTTTTCACCGGGCATAAGAAAAAAGAGATGCTCGACGACCTTTTGCACACCGATTCCGCAAAATCCGTGATCGCGTCGATCATCTGTATTCTCGGCGGTGTGCTCGTCGGATTCGTCGTTCTCTTCCTGATCGCTCTTCTGACACCGAACATTCCGTTCTCCGACGCATTTCGCGGGTTGTTTATCATTCTCGGAGGTCCGTTCGCCTCGGGCAGCGGAAACGTCATGATGATCCTCGGCGACATGATCCTCGAGTCCGTCCCTCTCATCATGACGGGACTTTCGGTCGCCATCGCGTTCAAGACGGGACTCTTCAACATCGGTGCACCGGGTCAGTACCTGATGGGTGCGATGACCTCTCTCGTGATCGCGCTTTCGATCGACACGACCTCCTTCCCCGCGCTCCTTGTCTGGATCCTCGCCTTTGTCGGCGGCGTCGTGGTCGGCGCACTCTGGGGTGCGATCCCCGGTCTTTTCAAGGCATTTCTCAACGTCAACGAGGTCATCGTCTGCATCATGACCAACTGGATCGCGGCGAACATCGTCAGCTGGGTATTCAAAGCCAATCAACAGTTTGTCAACGTAGCGGAGACCAAGATGAATTTCGTCAAGCCGACCTCGAAAAACGGCGTCATGACATGGCGTATGGGGCTTGACAAGATCTTCACGGGCTCCAACATCGATTTCAGCATTTTCCTTGTGATCCTAATCGCCGTCGGCATGTACATATTCATCAACAAGACGACGCTCGGTTATGAGCTCAAGGCGTGCGGCTACAACAAGCACGCCGCAAAATACGCGGGTATGAACGAAAAGCGCAACATCATCCTCTCGATGATGATCGCGGGTGCACTCGCCGCGGCGGGCGCGGCGTTCTGGTACCTGAACGGAAAGAACGATTTCAGTTGGGACACCTACCAATCTCTGCCCGACAACGGGTTCAACGGCATCCCCGTCGCCCTGCTCGCAAGCAACAATCCGATCGGTGTCATTTTCTCCGCCATCCTTCTTCGCTATATCGGAAAGGGCGGCTTCAATCTGGCGGGCTTTACGAGCTTTAACGAATATGTTTCCAACCTTATCATCGCGATGATCATCTATTTCTCCTGCTTCTCCAAATTTATCCGCGATCTGATGGATAAGCGGAGAAAAGCCCGTCTCGAAAAAGCAAGTCTTGCCGCGGCAAGCAGGATCGGTGCGGACGGCAGCGGTCTTCTGCCCGAGGATAGCGATACGGCGGAAGATGTGCCGAATGATTCTTCCGAAGAAGAAAACGAGGAAACGGAGCTCGGAGGTGAAGAAGAATGATTTTCTTATTGCAGAAAACACTGGTTTATGCGGTCCCGCTTCTTATCGTGGCGCTCGCGGGTGTGTTCGCCGAGCGAAGCGGTATCATCAACATCGCGCTTGACGGTATGATGATCTTCGGCTCCTTCTGCGGTGCCGTGTTCGTCTACTTCTGTCAGAGCGGCGGCGCCTTCCGCGGGATGCCGCAGGTCCTGTTCCTTCTTGCGCTCGTGGTCTCCGGAGTGGCAGGCGCGCTCTACTCGTGGTTGCTCTCCTTCGCCTCGGTGAAGCTCAAAGCGGATCAGACCATCGGAGGTACGGCGCTGAACCTTTTGGCACCGGCGATCACGCTCCTGCTCGTCAAGGTCTTCCTTCAGCAGGACAAGCTCGTTATGCCGAAGGATCTCGACTACGTGATCCTGAATGACAATCTTCCCGGATTTCTTCAGATCTTCTTTGACAAGGCATATCTTTCCACTTATATTATCATCGCTCTGTTTATCGCTTTGTCAATCTTTCTTTACAAAACGAAGACGGGCCTCCGCCTTCGTGCCTGTGGTGAGCATCCGCAGGCGGCGGACTCCGTCGGCATCAACGTCTACAAGATGCGCTACCTCGGAACGACGATCTCGGGTGCGCTCGCGGGCATCGGCGGCTATGCTTATATCGCCACGACGGCGGGCGGAACCGCACAGGGTACCGTCGCGGGCATGGGCTTCCTCGCCCTCGCCATCATGATCTTCGGCAACTGGAAGCCGATCGGGATCGCGCTCGCCTCCCTGCTCTTCGGTTTCTTGAAATGTATTGCCCCGATCTACGCGATCCTCGATCTGAACGGGGACGGCGTATACTTCCTCAAGGAGCTCGGACTGCCGATGTACTTCTACAACATGCTTCCCTATATTGCCGTGCTGGTGGTGCTTGCGTTCACCTCGAAGAAATCGAGAGCGCCGAAGGCGGAGGGGATTCCTTACGACAAGGGGCAAAGATAAAAGAGCGGTTTTCCGACACAGGATCCGATTCGTGTAACGAAAACGTGAGGGGACCTCTCGGTCGCCCGAAACGGAGGAACATTTTATGCGAATGTATGATATTATCACCGAAAAAAAGCACGGGCGCGCTCTCTCGGACGAGGAGATCCGCTTCTTTATCGACGGATTTACCCGCGGGGAGATCCCCGACTATCAGGCGTCCGCCCTGCTCATGGCGATCTGCCTTCGGGACATGAACGACCATGAGACGTTCGTTCTGACCGACGCTGTCGCCAAGTCGGGCGACAGCGTTGACCTTTCCGCACTCGGAGAGAGAACGGTCGACAAGCACTCGACCGGGGGCGTCGGCGACAAAATGACGCCGATCGTCGCTCCCATCGCGGCGGCGGCGGGCGCCGTGGTCGCGAAAATGAGCGGCAGAGGGCTCGGTCACACGGGCGGGACGGTCGACAAGCTCGAATCCTTCCGCGGGTACCGCACCTCTCTTTCGACCGAGGAATTCTTCGAGACGGTACGCAAATGCGGGATCGCGGTCGTCGGACAGAGCGGCGATCTTGCGCCCGCGGACAAAAAGCTTTACGCGCTGCGCGACGTGACGGCGACGGTGGATTCGATCCCGCTGATCGCGTCTTCCATCATGGGCAAGAAGCTTGCCGCGGGGTCAAAGAGCATCGTTCTCGACGTCAAGTGCGGCTCCGGCTCCTTCATGAAGACGCCCGAAGCCGCGACGCGTCTCGCGGAAAAGATGGTCGCCATCGGAAAACGCGCGGGACGCCGCGTCGCGTCATTGATCACCGATATGGACTGCCCGCTCGGTCACGCGGTGGGCAACGCGCTCGAGATCCGCGAGGCGCTCGACGTATTGCACGGCGGGGGACCCGAGGATCTTCGCACGGTGGCGATCGCGCTCTCTTCGGCAATGGTACACCTTGCCCTCGGTTTATCGCGCGAGGCGGCGGAGTCGCTCTGCAAAGAAATTCTTGCAAACGGCAGGGCACTCGCGAAATGCCGTGAATGGATCGCGGCGCAGGGAGGCGATCCCGCCTTCTGCGATCATCCCGAACGCTTACCGCGTGCGACCTACGCGCTTCCCGTTCTCGCCGACCGTGCGGGGTATCTCTCGCACACGGATGCCGAGAGCATCGGCATCGCCTCGGTGGCGCTCGGCGCGGGAAGACGCACCAAAGAGGACGCCATCTCCTACGGTGCGGGCATTCTCCTCGGGAAAAAGACGGGAGAGCGCGTCGCGGTCGGCGACTGCCTCGCCACCTTATACACCGACAAAAAGGAATCCTTCGAAGAGGCGGAAGCGATCTTCCGCGGAGCACTTACCTTCTCCGAAGAAGAACCGAAAAAGCAAATCCTGATTTACAAAACTATCACTTCGGAAGAAGAATAACCAAAGTGACGGAATCGGAAGAGTCGAAATCGACAAGAAGGAGCAGAATGTATGGAAGTGTTTGTCATCGGAATTGCGGGAGGAACGGGTAGCGGCAAGAGCACGCTGACGCGCAACATTGCCGAGCGGTTCGACGAGCGGATCACGGTCTTACGCCACGACGATTATTATAAGGCGCACGGCGAGCTTTCCTATGAGGAGCGCGCGGCGCTGAACTACGACCATCCCGATGCCTTTGACACTTCCCTGCTCGTCCGCCATCTCGCCGCGCTCAAGCGCGGGGAGAGCGTCGAGTGCCCGATCTACGACTACACCGTACACAACCGCTCTTCCGAAACGCGCACGGTAGTTCCGACGCCCGTCATTCTGCTCGAGGGGCTTCTTATCTTGGAGGATCGCGCTCTTCGCGAGCTTCTCGACTTGAAAATTTACGTTGACACCGACGCCGACGTGCGGATCCTTCGCCGCATCGTGCGCGATGTGAAGAAGCGTGCGCGCACGCTCGAGTCGGTGGTGACGCAATACCTGACGACGGTCAAGCCGATGCACGAGGCGTTCATCGAGCCGAGCAAAAAGTACGCGGACATCATCATTCCCGAGGGCGGAAAAAATCCCGTCGCCTACGGGATGATTATTGACCGTATTGAAAAACAGCTTCACAAACACGCGACGGCGGGGTCGATATGACGCAAAGCGAGGTTCGATTTCGCCGACATTGGCAAAAATCTTTACAAAAGTAAATTTTTTCGGCAAAAGTCTTGATTTTTTCGCCGAGATGTGATAAAATAAACGGGAATTGTGCCTTTGCGCTCGCTCGCGAAGCCATCCCATACGGTGCGAGGCTTGCATGAAAAATCACCTTCCCGCCTTTTACGGGCTTCATATGATCGTGCAGGCGATCGTTTCTCTTGTTTCGGCGCCCGCGCTTCTCACCCTTCTCGCGTGGTATCTTCACACTTACCACGGGGTCGGCGAGTGGATCTATGCACCCCTGATCATCTTCGGCGTGCTGACGGGTTTTGTCTCGATGATCCGCTATCTGCTTGCCGCTTCGGCGCACAGTGCTGTGCTCGAAAAGCAAGCCGAGGAAAAAAGAAAACAACAGCGAAGAGCCGAGAGGCGGCGCCCGTCCGGCGAAAATCGGACGGACAGCGGAAAAACGCGTCTGTCCGCGGAACATCCGACGGACGGTGGGAAAATATATCCGTCCGATGAAAAGCGGGCGGAGGGCGAGCCAATATGCCCGTCCGATGGAAGACCGACGGACGGCGGGAAAATATGCCCGTCCGATGAAAAGCAGACGGAGGACGAAAAGAGCGATCCTTTTGTATAGATACGGCGGCAGGAAGCGACTGTCCGCATCCGCTACGGCAAAGCAGGACTCAAATTGCCGCGCACGCGAAACGCCTTCGTTCGCTTTATGACATTCGCCGATAAAATCCTTTTACTTTTTTCGTGAGGTTCTATTTTCGCGTCCTCATGAATTGATTCCTATGAATAATGATTGAAGATTCAATCTCCATGCCTACACTATGGGTGTGCCTTTATTTACGGAGGAATTTTCGCTTCGGCTTGCGAGTATTTTGCAAGTCGCGTGCGATTTTTTCTTCGGCGGATGGCAGTTTTTTCCCGAGAGCGGGATGCAATTCTGCGCTCATAAGAGGGGCGCATATCACATAACCTATCGGAAAGGAGACCGTATGAACGAAATACCGAACGGGAAAACGCCCGTTCTCAAAGAAACGGCGAAGCTCGCCCTCGCGGAGCTTGCGGTGTCCATTCTGACGGTCGGCGTTTACCTTCTCATCGGAAAATTCACCTTCGGGGTGATCGTCGGCGCACTCGCCGGCTCCCTTGTCGTGCTTCTCAACTTCTTTCTTCTCGCCTACTCCGCAGGCCGCGTGTTCGACGACATGATGGAAAAACGGGGCGAAGGAGAGATGAGCGAAGAGGAGATCGCGAAATTTACCGAAAGCTACAAAACGCAGGCGACGCTGAAGACGCAGGCATCCTTCCTCTTCCGCACCCTGCTTCTCATTGCGGTGCCCGTCGCCTGTTTTCTCCTTCCCTTTGCCGACGGTATCGCATCTCTCGTCCCTCTGCTTGCCGAGCATCCCCTCCTTATGCTGATCGGATGGCTCTCCTCTCCGAAGGGACAAAAACAAGAGGAAAAAGGAGGCGGGCAAGACTGACATGGATCTTTCCATTACGGGTCCCAAAATATATTTTTCCATTACGTTATTCCGGGACGTTCCCTTCATCGGCGTTATCAATGTGACGCAGACGATGATCTCGAGTCTCGTCGTGATGATCGCACTGATCGTCGCCGCGTATTTTCTCGGGCGGAAGCTTACGCTCCGTCCCTCCCGCCGTCAGGTTCTCGTCGAGAAGGGGGTATCGACCCTCTACAATTTCGTCGGGGAGACGATGGGAGAGCACAATCTGCGCTTTGCCCCTTATATCGGCGCGCTCTTTCTCTCCTCGGTCGGCGGCACGCTCATCGGTATGACGCAGGTATTCCGCGCCGCGACGGCAGACCTTTCCACCACGCTCGCGTGGGCGCTCGCGACGACGGCGATCGTCTGGTATTCAAAGATCAAGAACGACGGATTCCTCGGCTTCCTCAAGGGATTTACCGAGCCTGTCGTCGTCATGACCCCGATGAACATCGTCAGCGAGATCGCGAGCCCGATCTCCCTCGCCTTCCGTCATTTCGGAAACGTGGCGGGCGGCTCGGTTCTGACCGCGCTGATCTACGCGGCGCTCGCCGCCCTGAACAACCTGTTCTTCGGCTGGCTGCCGAAGGCGATCTTTGCGGTGTTCCCTCCGATTTTTCAGGTGGGCATCCCGGCGTTTCTCTCTATTTACTTTGACTTATTCTCGGGCTTTGTACAAGCCTTGGTCTTCTGTCTTCTGACGATGGTCTACATCGGAGAAGCCAACCCGCCGAAGGCGGAGGTCTCCCCCGCGTCGGAGGGACACTGATCTCGTTTTCCATTGAATCAATATAGAAAAAATTTTCGGAGGAATTCAAAATGGATATTGCACAGGCAATCGTCGCAGCAGCAAGAGCTCTCGGTGCCGCCCTTTGTATGGGCATCGGCGCTATCGGTCCCGCCGTGGGTGAAGGACATGCCGTCGGTAAGGCTCTCGAGGGAATGGCTCGTCAGCCCGAGGCACAGGGTACGCTCCGTACCAACATGATCCTCGGTTGTGCCATCACCGAAACGACGGGTATCTACTCGCTCGTTATCTCTCTGCTCCTTCTCTTCGTCTTCAAGGGTTAAGCGAAGAGCTTTGTCGGACGGCGGGCGCGACGCCTGCCTCCGACGCAACATTTCCGCCCCCGCGGCGGAAGGTATGAGGTAGCTATGGAATTTTTTCTGAACAGTTTTGAAGAGTTTGTCGGCGTCAACTTCTGGACGATGATCTTCGCCTGGTGCAACCTTCTGATCCTGTATTTCTTCTTAAAAAAGCTGCTCTTCCGTCCCGTCAAGGACATGATCGACAAGAGGCAAAAGGAAATTGACGATCTGTATGCCGACGCGGAAGAAAAGCGCACCTCGGCGGGAGAGCTCAAGGCGACCTACGAAGAAAAGATCGCGGGCGCCGAGGAAGAGCGTGAGGAGATCCTCCGCACCGCCGTGCGCAAGGCACAGCTCAGAGAAGAAGAGATCCTGCATGAAGCGGACGAGACTGCCCGCCGCACGCTCCGCCGTGCCGAAGAGCAAGCCGAGCAGGAAAAGAAGCGCGCACTCAACGAAGTCAAGGACGAGGTCTCCGGCATGGCGATCGACATTGCCGCCGCCGTGATCGGCAGAGACGTGGACAAAAAAGAGCATGAGGCGATGATCGACGATTTCATCCGCCATATGGACGACGGTGACGTGCCGTCGCGTCCGTAAAGGCAGGTGCGGCGATGATCGACCCGAGAGAATACGGGAAGGCGCTCTTCCTCCTCGCGGAGGAAAGAGGCACGAGGGATGCGATCCTCTCCGACCTTGAGACGGCGGAGGCGGCGTTCTCTTCTCTTCCCGCTTACGAAAAATTGCTCGACTCCCCCGCCGTTTCCGTCGAGGAAAAGCATCGGCTGATCGACGAGGCGTTCGCCCCGCTTGACGGTGACGTTCTCTCCTTTCTGAATATTCTCGCCGAGCGGCACGCGGTCTACGATTTTCCGAAGTGTGTCGCGGCGTATCGCGCATTCTATGACGAGGCGTGCGGAAACCTTCGCGTCACGGCGGTGAGTGCCGTCGCGATGAACGAAGGGCAGATCGCGACGCTCTCGAAAAAGCTCGCCGCGAAAACGGGCAAGACCGTTCTCTTAAAGAACGAGGTCGACCCGTCGATCCTCGGCGGTGTGCGCCTTCGTTACGCGGGGATCCAGATCGACGCGTCTCTCAAGACGAGACTCGACGCGCTCGAAAAGCAGATCCACGGCATGGTTCTCGGATGAGTCCGAATCAAAGAAGAAGTTGGTGAAAAAATGCAAACCAAACTTGACGATATCAGCAAAATTATCAAAGAACAGATCAAAAACTACCGCAGCAAGACCGAGCAGGACGAGGTAGGCTACGTGATCTCCGTCGGTGACGGCATCGCAAAGGTGCACGGCATCGACAAGTGTCAGGCGAGCGAGCTTCTCGAATTCTCGAACGGCACCTACGGCATGGCGCAGAACCTCGAAGAGACCTACGTCAGCGCGGTGCTTCTCGGCACCGACGTCGGCATCGGCGAAGGCAGTCTTGTCAAGCGGACGGGAAGAGTCGTATCGGTCCCCGTCGGTCCCGCGATGATCGGCAGAGTGGTCGACGCGCTCGGTAATCCCGTCGACGGCAAGGGTCCGATCGAGGCGGCGGAATTCCGTCCCATCGAGCGGAAGGCGGCAGGCATCATCGAGCGAAAATCGGTCTCGGTTCCCCTCCAGACGGGAATCAAAGCCATCGACTCTATGATCCCGATCGGTCGCGGTCAGCGTGAGCTTATCATCGGCGACCGTCAGACGGGTAAGACCGTCATTGCCACCGACACCATCATCAACCAAAAAGGCAAGGACGTTATCTGCATTTACGTGGCGATCGGACAAAAGCAATCGACCGTGACGGGCGTCGTCGACACACTGACAAAGCACGGCGCGATGGCATACACCATCGTCGTCGCCGCGACGGCATCCGAGTCGGCGCCCCTTCAATACATTGCACCTTATGCGGGATGTACCATGGGAGAATTCTTCATGGACGAGGGAAAGGACGTGCTGATCGTTTACGACGATCTCTCGAAGCACGCGGTCGCGTACCGTGCGCTCTCCCTTCTGATCCGCAGACCGCCGGGCCGTGAAGCATATCCCGGCGACGTCTTCTATCTGCACTCGCGTCTTCTCGAGCGGGCGGCACGCATCGCGCCCGAATACGGCGGCGGTTCTCTGACCGCGCTTCCCATCATCGAGACGCAGGCGGGCGATGTCTCCGCCTATATTCCGACCAACGTCATTTCCATCACGGACGGGCAGATCTTCCTTGAGACCGAGCTGTTTCACGCGGGCGTTCGCCCCGCGGTCAACCCCGGTATTTCGGTCTCCCGTGTCGGCGGTAACGCACAGATCAAGGCGATGAAGAAGGTATCGGGTCCCCTGAAGCTTCTGTACTCGCAGTACCGCGAGCTTCAGAGCTTCGCGCAGTTCGGCTCCGACCTCGACGCGGACACGAAGGCACGGCTTGCACAGGGTGAGCGGATCGTCGCCGTCTTGAAGCAGGACAAGACCTCCCCCGTGGCGGTCGAGCTCCAGGTCGCGATCCTTTACGCCGTGGTACACGACATGCTTGCCGACGTGCCGGTGGAGAAGATCCCCGGCTTTGAAAAAGAGCTGTTCGAATACCTTGTAGCGACCGAAGACGAGCTTCTCGCTTCGATCCGCGAGACCGGTGCTCTCACCGACGAGACGACGAAAAAGCTCGAGGCAGCCATCAATACCTGCAAAGAAAGATTTACAAAATAACGATAAAGGAGGGAGCATACCGTGTCGGGTGCATCCATGAACGGAATCAAAGCGCGCATGAAGAGCGTGCAGAGCACGATGCAGATCACGAAAGCCATGGAGCTTGTCGCGACATCGAAGCTTCGCCGCGCGAAGGAGCGTGCCGAGGGTGTGCGTCCCTATCAGACGACGCTCGAAGAGACGCTCGTCAATCTTCTCGCCGCCGCGGGCGGTGTGATGTCTCCTTATACGAAGCCCTACACGGAGGGGCGCGTCCTCTTTGTGGTAGTGGCGGGCGACCGCGGACTCGCGGGCGGATATAACAGCAACATCTTCCGCATGGAGCGGGAGCTTTCGGACGGGGCGGACGCCCTCTATCTTCCGATCGGAAAGAAAGCCGTCGAGCATTACCGAAGACGGGGTGCCGAGATCTTCTCGGACAAGTACGAGGAGGTCGGTGACCTCGGCGTCGGTGCCGCGATGCGGCTCGGCGAGGAGATCTCGCGCGGGTTCCTCGACGGGGCGTTTTCAAAGGTGGTATTGCTCTACACGCGCTTTACGTCGATGATGACGCAGACGCCCGTCTCGGAAACGCTGCTCCCCGCCGAAATGCCGGAGGGCAAGGGCGCACCGCCCCCCGAAATTCTGGTGGACGAAGCCCCCGAGGAAATGCTCGCTTCCCTCTTCCCGCAATATGTGGGGGGGCGGGTGTATGCGGCGCTCTGTGAATCGGTGGCGTCCGAATGCGGTGCGCGCCGAACGGCAATGAACGCGGCAAACAAGAACGCCTCCGAGATGATCGACTCCCTGATGCTCCGCTACAACCGCGCAAGACAGGCGGTCATTACGCAGGAGATCACCGAGATCGTTTCGGGTGCCGAAGCACTCTGACAAAAGAGAAAGCAGAAAGGAACGACCGAATGAACAAAAACATCGGCAAGGTCATACGAGTCATCGGACCTGTCCTGGATATCCAATTTGAAAACGGGCATCTGCCCGACCTTCTGAACGCGATCGAGATCCCCTTCGGTGACAAGACCGTCGTGGCAGAGGTCGCGTCGCAGACGGGCGACGACGTTGTTCGTTGCATCGCCATGAGCTCCACCGACGGCATGTCCCGCGGTATGGAAGCCGTCGACACGGGTGCGGGCATCACAGTCCCCGTCGGAGAGGCGACGCTCGGGCGTGTCTTCAATCTGCTCGGCGAGCCCGTGGATAACGGTCCCGCGGTGGACGCCGCGGAACGGTGGTGCATCCACCGCGACCCGCCCTCCTACGAAGAACAGAAAGGAACCTCCGAGATCCTCGAGACGGGAATCAAGGTGGTCGACCTGATCGCCCCCTATGCAAAGGGCGGTAAGATCGGTCTGTTCGGCGGTGCGGGCGTCGGAAAGACCGTCCTCATCATGGAGCTGATCAACAACGTAGCAAAGCAGCACGGCGGCATCTCGGTCTTTACCGGTGTCGGCGAGCGCACCCGTGAGGGCAACGACCTTTACAACGAAATGAAGGAATCGGGCGTTCTTTCGAAGACCGCCTTGGTCTACGGTCAGATGAACGAGCCGCCCGGAGCGAGAATGCGCGTCGGACTCTCGGGTCTGACGATGGCGGAATACTTCCGCGATCGCGAGGGGCAGGACGTGCTCCTCTTCATCGACAACATTTTCCGCTTTACACAGGCGGGCTCCGAGGTCTCGGCTCTGCTCGGGCGGATGCCCTCGGCGGTCGGTTATCAGCCGACGCTCGCCACCGAGATGGGCGCTCTCCAAGAGCGGATCACCTCGACGAAGAAGGGCTCTATCACCTCGGTGCAAGCGGTCTACGTCCCTGCGGACGACCTGACCGACCCCGCGCCCGCGACGACCTTCGCGCATCTGGACGCGACGACGGTGCTTTCCCGTGCGATCTCTTCGCTCGGCATTTATCCCGCCGTCGACCCGCTCGACTCTACCTCCCGTATTCTCTCCCCCGATATTGTGGGCATCGAGCATTACGAGGTGGCACGCGAGGTGCAAAAGATCCTTCAGCGCTACAAAGAGCTTCAAGACATCATCGCCATCATGGGCATGGATGAGCTTTCCGAAGAGGATAAGCTCGTCGTCAGTCGTGCGAGAAAGATCCAGCGCTTCCTGTCCCAGCCCTTCGCGGTTGCCGAGCAATACACGGGTATGGAAGGACGTTACGTCCCGATCAAGGAGACGATCCGCGGCTTCCGCGAGATCCTCGACGGAAAGCACGACGACCTGCCCGAGGCGGCATTCCTTTTCGTCGGCACGATCGACGAAGCGGTGGAAAAGGCAAAGAAGATCCGCCACGAGGCGTAAGACTACGGAACGAAAATACCGATAGTAAGAGCTTGCGCGGGTCAAGGTGGATTTGAAGCCTTATAAAGGTGCTCCGGCGTTTTGACTGAGGTGCAATTGGTATTTTGTAAAGAATTCTTTGCATTATAGTTGGTTTTGCCGAGTTTGCGAAGCGTTTTCGGGCAAGCAGTGTTTTTAGTGGAACGCCTTGCGTTTTTGCTTATCTTGATGCTTTGACCTTTTGCCTTGCGGCTTGCTTGTTGTTTCATAAAATTTTACGAAAGGAAGGTGCGGCATGAGAACCTTTTCTCTGACCGTCGCGACGCCCGACGGCATCGCATATGAAGGAGAAGCCACCGCGTTTTTGGCGCGGACCTCGGCGGGGGACGTCGAGATCCTCGCGGGACATACCGACTATCTCGCCGCCCTTGCCACGGGACGGGCGAGCATCCGCACGGATGACGGCACCGTCCGCTATGCCGCCCTTTCGGGTGGAACGCTCTCGGTCAAGGGAGGTGTCGTCTCGGTGGCGGCTACGACCTTTGAATATGCCGAGGACATTGACAGAAAGCGTGCCGAGCGTGCGAAGGAGAAAGCCGAATCGGCGATCCGTGACGCGGCGGACGAGCGTTCTCTCCGTCTTGCCAAAGCAAAGCTCGAACGGGCACTTCTGCGCATGAACGTTGCGGACGACCGATGATCCGCGCCTTTGGCGAGTAGAATTTTCGGAGAAGATACCTCACGGACAATATCGCTGCGCGAAGAGATTCGACGAGTGCGAGAGTTGCAAGTGACGGTGCGATAAAACAGGTTTGCGGGTGCTTTCGTGCCGATGCAAAATCGCCGTGCTTCCTTAAAAAATAAGAAATCATACCTCGGATGCGCGGAGTTGAGCGGCGCCTTTGCGAGATCGGTGCAAACCGATGTTCTGTGAGCGCGCGTATGGCGAGGTGGTATTGGTGCAGACCCAATGCTCTGCGGATGCATAAAGCTTAGCGGTATCGGTACAGACCGAAGCTTTGCGAATACGCGGAGTGTGGCAGGGCGGTATCAATGCCGTGACTACATAGAAACGGAGCGTCCCGACTGACGTCGGGCGACGATCATAAGAAATACCCGCGAAGCGTGAGTTCGCGCTTCGCGGGTCGAATTTTGTCTTTCAAAACTCTGCTTGCAAAAAGCTTGCATAAAGCCTGCAAAAAGCCTGCAAAAAGCTGGCGGAGTCACGGGAACGGAGAGAGGAGTCTTTATGACGGAAGAAAACGACATCGAACGGGAAAAACAGGCGAAACAATACGGGGTCATGACCGAGACGAAGATCCCTCGGCTCATTTTACGCCTTTCTGCCCCGACCGTGCTCAGTATGCTGATCACGGGCATTTACAATCTTGCCGACACCTACTTCGTCGGACAGCTCAACAACACTAGCGCGAGCGGCGCCATCGGCGTGGTCGCCTCCCTCATGGCGATCATTCAGGCGCTCGGCTTTATGCTCGGGCACGGGGCGGGAAGCCACATCAGCCGCAGTCTCGGCAATCGGGACGCGGACACGGCGACACGGTACGCGTCGACGAGCTTCTTCACCGCCCTGCTCCTCGGCGGGATCCTGACGGTCGTCGGGCTTCTGACGCTTGACGACTTCATGATGCTGCTCGGCAGTACCGACACCATTCTACCCCATGCGTCGGGGTACGCGTTCTATATTCTGCTTGCGGCACCGATCATGATGTCGAGCCTTGTCATGAACAATATCCTTCGTTATGAGGGAAAGGCATTCTTCGCCATGATCGGGTTGGTGTCGGGCGGAATTCTCAATATGATACTCGACCCCGTTTTCATCTTCGGCTTCGGAATGGGCGCCGCGGGGGCGGGACTGGCGACGGCGATCTCACAGTGCGTCAGCTTTCTGCTTCTGCTCTCTGCATTTCTGCGCGGGAAGACGGTGAGTCGCTTCTCTCTCCGTCGTGTGACGCGGAGCGTGAAAGAATTCTTCGGGATCATTGCGGTCGGTCTTCCGAGCTTCGGCAGGCAGGGGCTCTCCGCCATCGCGGGAATGCTCTTAAACATTGCGGCAAGCGGTTACGGAGATGCGGCAGTCGCCGCGATGAGCATCGTCAACCGTGTCTTTATGTTCCTTATGTCGGTGGTGCTCGGGATCGGACAGGGATTTCAGCCGGTCGCCGCCTTCAACTACGGTGCGAAAAAATACCGCCGTGTGCGGGACGCCGCGCTCTTCACGGTCTTTGCCTCGACGGTCGCCGTCCTGCTCCTCGGCTCGGTCTGCTATCTCTTTGCACCCGAGCTGATCCGCGCGTTCCAGAATGACGACGAGGTGGTCAGAATTGCGCTTCCCGCCTTCCGTTATCAGGCGATCGCCCTGATCTTCGAGCCGGTGATCGTCCCCTGCAACATGCTGTATCAAAGCGTCGGAAAAGCCGCTATCGCGACACCCCTCGCCATGTGCCGTCAGGGCATCTTCTTCCTTCCCTTGATCCTGACGCTTCCCTCTTCGCTCGGGCTTGTCGGCTTGCAGGTCACACAGCCGATTGCCGATGCGCTCACCTTCCTTGTGACGCTTCCGTTTCTGATCTTATTCCTTATCAAGCTCTCAAAAAATAAAGCATGGTAAAGTATTATTTGCGTTTTTAGCAAATTCACCAAAATTTTCGGGCTTGCGTATGCCCTTTTGGTGGCTTCGATCTTTTGGGGCTTGCGTATGCTCTTTCGGCAGCTTTGATCTTTCGGGGCAGTCCATGCTATGCGTCATCGCGTGTCGGGAACCTTTTACGGCTCCGCGACGCTTTTCCTGAAACGAAACACCCCTCCGAGCCGTAGCTTTGCGGCTCGAAGGGGTGTTTCGTTTTTCGTTTATAGCTTCGTTTTTATTTCGCTTTTCGGTTATTTTCGTTTGATCGGATCAGACCACGCCCTGCGCCATCATGGCGTCGGCGACCTTCAGGAAGCCCGCGATATTCGCGCCTGCGACGAGGTTGCCCTCCATGCCGTATTCCTTCGCGGTCTTCGCGGCGTTGTGATAGATGTTCTCCATAATGGTCTTCAGTTTGCCGTCCACTTCCTCGAATGTCCAAGAGAGACGCTCGGAGTTCTGCGTCATTTCGAGCGCGCTCGTGGCGACGCCGCCCGCGTTCGATGCCTTCGCGGGGGCAAAGAGAACGCCCGCCTTACGGAAGACCTCGATCGCCTCGGGCGTCGAGGGCATATTCGCGCCCTCGGCGACGGCGTAGGTACCGTTCTTGACCAATGCCTTTGCCGACTCCTCGTCGATCTCGTTCTGCGTTGCCGACGGGAGGGCGATGTCACAGGGGACGGTGAAGATGCCGCGGCATCCTTCGGTATAGGTCGCCTTCGGGTGAGTCGCGACGTACTCGCGGATCCGTCCGCGGCGAACCTCCTTGATCTCCTTCACGGCGGCAAGATCGATGCCGTCCTCATCGACGACGTAGCCGTTCGAATCCGACATGGCGACGACCTTCGCTCCGAGGGCGGTCGCCTTCTCGCATGCGTAGATCGCGACGTTGCCCGAGCCCGAGATGATAACTCTCGCGCCCGCAAAGGATCTCCCCGCGTCGCGGAGCATGGCGTCGGTGAAATAGCAAAGACCGTAGCCCGTCGCTTCCTTTCTCGCGAGGGAGCCGCCGTAGGTCAGTCCTTTTCCCGTCAGGACGCCCTCGTAAAGACCCGTGATGCGCTTATACTGTCCGTAGAGATAGCCGATCTCCCGTCCGCCGACGCCGATGTCGCCCGCGGGAACGTCCTCGTCCTTTCCGATATATTTATAGAGCTCGGTCATGAAGCTCTGGCAGAAGCGCATGACCTCTCCGTCGCTCTTCCCCTTCGGGTCGAAGTCGGAGCCGCCCTTTCCTCCGCCGATGGGAAGACCCGTCAGGGAGTTCTTGAACACCTGCTCGAAGCCGAGAAACTTGATGATCCCCTCATACACCGAGGGGTGGAGGCGAAGTCCGCCCTTATAGGGTCCGATGGCGCTGTTGAACTGGACGCGGAAGCCGCGGTTCACCACCACGCGCCCCTCGTCGTTGACCCACGGAACGCGGAATTTGATGATGCGCTCCGGCTCGACGAGACGCTCGAGAACGCCGCTCTCGACATATTCGGGATGGCGCTCGATCACGGGCTCGAGCGATTCGAGAACCTCTCTCACCGCCTGATGAAATTCGGGTTCTCCCGCGTTGCGTGCGACCACGCGTGCCATAAGGTCATTCAAATACTCCGATCGAAACATCGTTTTCCTCCTTTTCCGCGCCCCGAAGCGGTGCGGTCCTTAAAATTTATGATGGAAGCAGTATATCACATTTTTGCCGAAAAATCAATAGGTTTGCAACTCTATTTTTGATTTCTTGCATATTTTTGAAACTTCGGCAGGTATTTTATTCATTTTTGGATATTTTACATATTTTTGTTTCATTTCCGTCATTTGCCGAGACGGTTGCTTTTCCGCACGGGAAAACTAAAAGAAAAACGATTCAAAGAGGTATCATGGGTGCGGAAAACGGAAAGGAACTGACCGTTCCCGCGCGGGCGTCTCTCGGTTTTACGCTTGCGGGAATTTTGGCGAAGGGGATCGGCGTGCTTCTGACCCCCCTTTTCTCCCGCCTTCTGACGGCGGAGGAATACGGGCTCTACTCGCTCTATCTGACGTGGCTCGGCATTTTCTCGGTCGCGGCGACGCTCGGGATCGCGGGCAGCGTCTTATACCGCGGGATGCAAAAATACCGCGCGGACGTCGACGCGTTCCTCGCCTCCGCCTTCACCTTTGCCGCGTGCTTTTTTCTCCTGACGCTCGGCGCTTACCTTTTATTCCGGGGATCGATCGACCGCTTCACGGGGCTTACCACGCAGTTGACTCTCTTGTTGTTTATGCAGATCGGGGCAAATCTGTCCCTTTCCTTCTTTTGCGCGCGGTGCCGCTACTTCTACCGTCCTCTGCCCTATGCCGTCGTGACGCTCGGGTGCGATCTGCTTTCGGCGGCGGGGGCGCTTCTCCTCATCCGCCTTGCCCCGCACCCCGAGACGGCGCGGATCTATGCGACGCTCGCGGTGTCGGTCGCCTTTGCCGCAGTGCTGACGATTCTTCGCTATCTGCGCGGAAAATGTCTTTTCAGACGGGAGCACCTTGCCTTTCTTCTCCCCTTCTCCTTTTCGCTCTTCCCGCATTACGCGGCGACGATCCTGCTCGCGGAGGGGGGACGGGCGGTCATCGGGCGGCGGCTCGGCCGTGCGGTGCTCGCGGGGTACGGGATCGCCTCCGCACTCGGTCTCTCCCTCTCCCTGCTTTCCGTCGGGATCGGCTCGGCGTTTCAGCCGTGGGTCATGCGGAAGGTCGCGGCGGGAGAGTCCGAAAAGATCGCACCGATCACAAACCGCCTCTCCCTCCTTTTCACCCTGCTCTCGGGGCTGCTGATGCTCTTCTTGCCCGAGATCTTCTCCCTTTTAGCGCCTGCCGAATACCGCGCGGCGCTTCCCGCGGCGCTCCCTCTCGCGTGCAGTGTGCTCCCGCACTTTCTCGCCTCCATGCTCACGGGAATCCTTCTGACGCGGGAGCGGGTGGGAGCGGTGTCCTGCGTGACGCTTTCGGTCGCGGTTCTCTCCCTTCTTGCCGACGCGGTCTCCGTCACGCGCTTCGGCGCGGTGGCGTCGGGGTTCGTGACGCTCGGCTCGGCGCTGCTGCTCTTCGTCCTGCGCCTTCTGACCGTCCGTCGGGAGGGGATCCGCGGGGTGCTGTACGTACGGCGGACGGCGGGACTGCTCCTTCTCTCGATGCTCTTTGCGGTGCTCTGCTACTTTCTGTTCCCGTATATGCTCGTCCGAGCTTTGCTCTTTCTCTTCCTCGCGATACCGACGCTTCTCTTTGCAAAAAAGGTCGCGCTCTCCCTCAGGGAAGGACGGTCGCAGGTGCCGACCTCTCGCGAAAACGTGATCGAAAATGAATAAAAAATCGATTTTCTCTTGCATTTTAGGCAAAATCGTGCTATACTGACCATAGCACTCCCTCGGTGGCGAGGGAGATCGAGGAGACGAAAGATGGAAGAGATCGTCGAGACGGGTACCGTCGATAAAAAGCCGAATCTACCGCCCGAACATCGCCTTTCCCTGCCGGGGATGGGAAGCTTCGAGGTGGAATACTATTGCAACCGATCACAAAAGATCCACGACCCGAAGATCTATCCGCCGCACATTCACGACACGATCGAGCTATATATTCTCGTGGACGGCAACGTCTCCTTCATGGTGGAGAACCATCTCTACCGCATGGAGAGCGGGGACATCATTCTGGCAAAGCCGAACGAGATCCATCACTGCGTTCATTACGGCGGAACGGCACACAAGCACTATTGCTTGAATTTCCGCCCGAGCTCGGATCTTCTCTTCGGTCCCTTTCTCTCTCATGCCTTCGGCGAGGGGAACCTCATCTCGGCGCCCCCCGAGGAAAAGAAAAAGATCCTCGCCCTTTGCGACGCCTTTCTCGAGGCGACGGAGGGGCAGGCAAGCGACCTGACGAAATACTCGCTCGCCGTCTCCCTGCTCGCGACCGTTGCCGAAAATATCCGCCCGACGGACGACAGCGAAAGGGCGGAGAGCGATATGCCCTCCGTCCTCAAATGTATTCTCAACGAGCTTAACGTGCGCTTTGCCGAAGAGGACAGCCTGACCAAGATCTGCGACGCTCACTACATGAGCACCAGCACGCTGAACCGTCTGTTCCGCAAATACCTACACACCACACCCCGCCATTATCTCGAGGTGAAGCGGCTTGCCTACTCCCGCCTTCTTCTCTGCTGCGGCAAGAATGTGACCGAGGCGTGCATCGGCGCGGGGTTCTCCGACTGCTCGGGCTATATCCGTCTGTTCCGTGCGCGCTTCGGCATGACGCCCCTGCAATACAAGGTATCTCACGCGGAGCCCTTGCCCATGCGTCTGACGACGAAGAAGATATAAAAGAGGATTCCGATCACGGTAAGGAAGCTGAAGATCGACGTGACTTGCTGTGCGTATACGGGAATGCCGAGGAAGGTGTTCCCGTTTTGTTGTATCATTTTTACGGGGATCGTGACAAGTAAAGTAGTCAAAAAGCCTGTAATTCCCGTGATCGCGTTTTTCAGTGCCAGCGCGGCGGTGCGATTTTTCTTATCCACATAATCATAAATAAGGTTGGTCTCTCCGCTGTTGATACCCCCCATGGCGATGCCGTGGAAGACCGCGTACAGAACGAAGGTGACCTTGCCGTTCGCGGGACCCGAGAAGGCGACAGAGAGCAGAGCGAGCGCCTCTACCGAGAAGACGATCATCAGCATACGGGCAAAGCCGTGACGGTCGGCATAGCCTCCGATGGGGTGCGAGGCGACCGCGCGCACGATACTCTGCACGGCGGTGAGGATCGCGATGAAGGTCATGGAGAAGCCGAGCTCCTTGATCTTATAGGTGCCGTAGAAGGGGGTGGAGGCATAGTTCGCGATGCTCCAGAAGAAGCTGACGGCGATGACGCAGAGCAAGGACTTATCGCGGATCATCCCCGCGAGCTCACGGCGCACGGAGACCTTCTCGCGCGGGACCTCCTTCTCGACCGAGAAGACGAGGGTGGCGGTGTGCAGGAGCATCAGGCAGAAGATGGTGATCCCGATGATGATGAAGGCGCCGCGGAGGTCGCCCGCCGCCTCACGCGCATCGATGATCGAGCCCATGACATAGGTGAAGACCATGCCGCCGATGAGAGAGACGATCTCCTTCGTGGCGGTGAAGCTCCCTCTCTTCTTATCGTCGACAAGAGAGATGTACCAGTTGAGCTTCGGCGCCTGCACGATGCTCGAAAGGATGTTTCCTCCGAGCAGAAGGACGATGAAAAGCAGGGTACGCGCCGTATAGGAGATGTCGATCACGGGGATGAGATAGATCAGAGCGAAGAAGGTCTGATTCAGAATATGTAGGGGAGTGACCCACGGCTTGACGGGGGTCTTATGCGCGAGGAAGACGGCGATCAGCTGAAACGCCGAGCCGAGCGAGGTGAAGGCGGTCAGGACCGCGATCAGCGTATCCTCCATGCCGATGGCGGTCGTGACCTTCGCAAGATAGGATTCGGTCACCATGAGGGTGATGAAATACTCGAGCGCCGCCTCGATGATATAGAGGATCCGGCTCTTGCCGTAGATGTCTTTTTCTTCCATTTCGGGTTCCTTTCGGTCGGAAAATTCATTGCCCTTCTATTCTATCACAAATCAACGGAAAAAAGTATGCAATTTCATTCAACTTTTTGACCGAAATAGACGATTTTCGCAAAAAACGCCTCTCTCGCGCGGAGAGAGGCGAATTTTTTCGTATCAGATCAGCTTGATCTTATAGGAATCGGTCACGGCGATGGGAAGGTCGGGCGAGATCTTCGACAGCTCACCCGCGAAGAAGCTCGTTACCGGGTATTCGGTAAAATAATGCCCGCCCTCGATGAGGTTGATCCCCATCTCGGATGCCTCCTGCATCTCGTGGTAGCCGATCCTGCCCGAGACGAGCGTATCGGCGCCCGCCGCCATGGCGGCGGCGATCTCCTCCTTCCCCGAGCCGCCGACGACGGCGACGCGGTGAACGGGGCTGTACCCGTCGGCATACTGGAGCCCGTGGGCGTTTAACTGTTCTTTCAGTCGGTAGGAAAAATCCTCGATGGACATCTCCTCGTCGAGGGTACCGATGCGCCCGATGCCGCTCTCCCCGAAGGGGGTGACGTCCGAAAGTCCGATCAGATCGGCGAGACAATCGTTCACGCCCCCCTCCACCTTATCCGCGCGGGTATGGAAGGAGAAGACGGAGATCCCGCTCGCAAGGAGCTTGATGAGCTTACGCGAGACGTGATGGTCCTCGGTCATGGAGGAGACGGGACGGAAGATCAGGGGGTGATGGGAGACGATGAGGTCATAGCCGTTCTCGATCGCGAAATCGACGATCTCCTCCGTGACGTCGAGGGTCACGAGGGCGCGCCGCACCTCGGCACTCTCGTCGGCACAACACATCAGCCCGTCGTTGTCCCACGGCTCACGCAGGGAGAGGGGAATGCGTTTTTCCAGTCTTTCATAATACTCTTTGACGGTCATGGCAGATCTCTTCCTATTCTTATTCTTATAAAAGTTTGTTGAGTTCCGAAAGGAGGGCGTCCTCCGCGTCCGAGGACTCTCCCCCTTGACGCTTCCCTCCCGCGATCTTCTCGAGCGTCCGCCGCCGTCTTTCTATGTAATCGCGGAAGGCGGGGTCGGCGAGCTTCTCCCGTGTGAGGGTGCCGAGCTCGCACTCGAGGGGGGTGAGGGAGTAGGGCGTTCCCGTATATTCGGCGGCGAGGACGACGTACCGCTTCCCCTCCGAGAGAGGAAACGCCTCTCCGACGACGGTAAATCCGCGCGCAGCGAGATAGCGGCGCAGGGCGGCGTGGCGTGTCATCGGCTGTAAGATTAGGCGGATGCTCCCGTCCTCGAGAAAGGGGGCGCGGGAGAGGATATCGGCGATCAGCTCCCCGCCCATGCCGCAGATCGCGACGTCGGTCACGCCTTCATCGGAAAGACAAGCGGCGCCGTCCGCGAGGCGAAAGCTCATCCGCGAGGCGTAGGGTGTTGCGGCGGCGTGTGCGCGTGCCGAGGCGAGAGGCCCTTCCCCGATGTCGGTACAGGCGGCGCGCGAGATCCTCCCCTCCGAAAGAAGGAAAAGAGGCAGGTACGCGTGATCCGTGCCGATGTCGGCAAATACCGCCCCCTGCCTCACAAATCCCGCCGCCGCCCGCAGTCTCGGATCCGTGGCGGGTGTGCTCACTGCTTCTTCGCGAGATATTCGTTGATCTTCGCTACCAGCTCGTCGGCATCGGTTCCGTGAACGGCACACGCCTCCTCGATGGATTCCCCGCGGGAGTGGGGGCAACCGAGGCAGTGCATCCCGATCTCGAAGAAGAAGCGCGCGGTCTCCACGTCGTGGTCCAGAATATCGCCGATCAGGGTTTCTTTGGTTACGGTCATTGTTTTATCCTCTTTCTTTTTCCATAGATTTTTGAGAGAAAATTTCACGGTATTTCACCATTCTTTCTTCGGTTGATACCATTATAATATAAAATATTCCCCGTGTCAAGAGAAGTTATTGATTTTAGGTATTTACTTTTCGGGTAAAATATGTTATACTGTTCCCGTTAAGGATTTTTTTGTTTACACTTGAAAGGAAACCGACATGATACTTGCACTCGAAGAGTCGAAGAGAAAGCTCGTCGACCTCAAAGATACCCTCAAAGAGCTCGGAAATCAGCTCCGCATCGAGGAAGCGCGGGAACGCGCCGCCGATCTCGAGAAGGAGACGACGGTCGCCGAGTTCTGGAACGACGCCGAGAAGTCTTCGCAAAAGCTTCGGGAGATCAAGCAATTAAAGGATAAGGTAGAGAGCTACGAGACGCTGCTCTCCAAGCTCGAGGACGCCTACACCCTTTGCGAGATGGCGATCGAAGACAACGACGAGGGCTCGGTCGAGGAAGTGGTGAGCGAGACCGAATTCATCGAGACCGAGGCGGAGAAAAAGCGCATCGAGGTGCTTCTCTCGGGTCCGTATGACAAAAACAACGCGATCCTCTCCTTCCACCCGGGTGCGGGCGGTACCGAGGCGCAGGACTGGGCGTCCATGCTCTACCGCATGTATACCCGTTGGGGCGAGAAGCACGGCTTCAACGTAAAGCTTATCGACTGGCTCGACGGAGACGAGGCGGGTATCAAATCGGCGACCATCATGGTCGAGGGACTCAACGCCTACGGCTATCTGAAGAGCGAGAACGGCGTCCACCGTCTCGTCCGCATCTCCCCCTTCGACGCGTCGGGAAGGCGGCACACCTCCTTCGCCTCGATCGAGGTCATGCCAGAATTCAACGACGACGACACCATCGTTATCCGCGACGAGGACATCGAGGTGACGGCGCATCGTTCGAGCGGTGCGGGCGGTCAGCACATCAACAAGACCGACTCCGCCATCCGCATCGTCCACAAGCCGACGGGGATCGTCGTCGGCTGTCAGACCGAGCGCAGCCAGCTCCAGAACAAGGAGACCGCGATGAAGATGCTGAAGGCGAAGCTCATGGAGATCAAGATCCGTGAGAAGCTCGACCGCATCGAGGACATTCAGGGCAACAAGGCAAACATCGAATGGGGTAGCCAGATCCGCAGCTACGTCTTCATGCCCTACACGCTCGCGAAGGACACGCGCACGGGCTACGAGGACGGAAACATCGACGCGGTGATGGACGGCGAGATCGACGGGTTCATCAACGCGTACCTCAAATATCTTTCGAAAAATCCGGAAAAGTAAATCTTTCTATACAAAAGCCTCCGTTTTTGCGGTCAATCGCCGTCGAACGGAGGCTTTTTTGTTATCGGTTCGTCTTTTCTTTTTTCGCGTCTTCCGATACCTCATCGATCGGAGGGTGTCCTCCGTGCGTGCGATAGGCGAGGGGGGTGGTATGGTACTCCTCGCGGAAGGTACGATGAAAGTAGGAGGGGCTGTCAAAGCCGACGGCGAGCAGGATCTTCGCGATCGGAAGCTCGGTCTCGGTCAGAAGACGGGCGGCGCGGGAGAGGCGCTCCTTCACGAAGAGTCGATTCAGAGATTCGCCGCACAGCTGCTTCGTCAGGGCAGAAAGATAGGTCGGCGTCAAAGAAAGACGGCGGGAAAGATCGGTGAGACTGCCGCTTTGCGAATTGTCGCGGACGTAGGAGAGGATCGCCGTGCGGCGTGCCTCCTCCTTTGACATCCCGCGGCTCGCGAAAAGCAGGAGATCGTCCTGCCGCTTCGACAGGCAGGAGAGAAGGAGGGCGAAGGTATCCGAGAGGATCTGCGAATCCTGCTCCTTTTCGGTGATCTCGGAGAGCATGTTTTCCTCAAGGTTTTCAAGGGGTAACACGCCCGCGGTGCGGAAGCCGAGGTAGGCGGGAGCGCCGTTTTCTCTCGCGTTCTCCTCGATGAAGGAGGAAAAGACCGTCGAGGACATGCGCTCGGCGAGGCGGTCGAGAAAGGCGTCCGACACGATAAGATTGACGCCGATGTCCCCTTCTCCCGCGCGCTCGACGGCGTGGGCGACGTGCTTATTCATGAAGAGGAGATCCCCCGCGCCGAGGGTGAGCCGTCTATCGTCGATGACATGCGTGATGTGTCCCGAAAGGACGAGCATCGTCTCGGCGTAGTTGTGCGTATGCTTCGGGAAAGAGATGAAGCGGGTATGTGCCCGCACGGCGATCTCCTTCCCTCTCGAGAGGCGCATGGCGCTGACGACGAAATCCCGCGTGGCGGTATAGAGCTTCCTCTCAAGATCCCCTCCCGCGAGAAGGCGCCGCTCCTCCTCGGTAAAGGGGGAGAGCTTATCGATGAAAAACGATGTCATACGTCCCTCCTTTTTTCTCTATTTTAGCATAACGGGGCGAAAATTGCAAGAGAAAATCGTAAAACAGAGCACTTTTTATCGTAAATCCGTTCCTTGTATTCCGCGGGGCGGCATGTTATAATACAATTAGGAAGGGACGGCGTGCACTACGCTTCGTCTGTCCCGTTTCCGTGACAAAGCTACACAGCGGGAGGATGGATATGAAACGTGCACTTGCCATTGATATCGGCGCCTCGAGCGGACGGCACATCGTCGGATGGCGGGGAGAGACCGGGGAGATCGAGACCCGCGAGGTCTACCGCTTCCCGAACGGGGTAAAGGAAGAGGGCGGACATCTCGTATGGGATGTGGACTCTCTGTTCTGCGAGGTGGTGGCGGGAATCCGCGCCGCGTTCGCTGCCTTCCCCGATATTGAAACGCTCTCGATCGACACGTGGGGTGTGGACTACGTTCTGCTTCGCGGGGAGGAAGAGGTCCGTCCCGTCTACGCCTACCGCGACGCGCGCAACGACGCGTATATCGACAAGGTACACGAGAGGATCTCCTTTGCTTCGCTTTACGAAAAGACGGGGATCCAGTTCCAGAAATTCAATACGGTCTACAGCCTGTACGCCGACCTTTCGGAGGGGCGGCTTTCGGGTGTCGACAGCTTCTTGATGATCCCCGAGTATCTCATGTACCGCCTCACGGGCGTACAGAAGAAAGAATACACGAACGCGACGACCACGGGCATGGTGAATGCGAAAACGCACGAATTCGACGCCGACATCTTCCGCGTGCTCGGTCTGCCCACGGCGCTTGCGGCTCCCCTTTCGGCGCCCGCGACACCCGTCGGACATCTGAAGCCCGAGATCGTGCGCGAGGTCGGAGGAGATGCGCTCGTCCTTCTCTGCCCGACGCATGACACCGCGGCGGCGGTGGAGGCGATCGACATGCCCGAAAACGCGCCCTACATCTCCTCGGGCACCTGGTCGCTCCTCGGTGTGAAGACCGCGGAGGCACTGACCGACGAGAACAGCCGCAAGGCAAACTACTCGAACGAGGGGGGCGTCGGCTACAACCGCTATCAGAAGAATCTCACGGGCATGTGGCTCGTGCAATGCCTGCGCGCCGAATGCTGTCCCGAGAAGAGCTACGGCGAGATCGCGGCGGAGGCGGAGGCGAGCGACTATCACGGTCACATCGCTGTCAACGATCCGCTCTTCCTCGCGCCGAAGAGCATGAAGGAGGCAATGCTCTCCTACCTTCGGGCGTCGGGTGAGCCGCTTCCCGCATGTGACGCCGATCTCTTCCGCTGTGCCTACGAGAGCCTTGCGCTCGGGTACCGCGAAGCGCTCGACGAATTGGAAGCAAACACGGGCAAAAAATACACAAAACTTTACATAGTCGGGGGCGGAGCCAAAAATAACTTCCTCAACGCCCTGACCGAGACGGCGACGGGAAAGCAGGTCATTGCCCTGCCGATCGAGGCGACCGCCATCGGAAATCTGAAAACGCAACTCAACCGAAAGGAACAATGATATGAACGCATACGAACTCGCAAAACAGGCTTATGCCGCCTACGGCGTCGACACCGAGGAGGCGCTCGCCCGCCTCGCCGACGTCTCGATCTCCATCCACTGCTGGCAGGGAGACGACGTCGGGGGCTTCGAATCCGCGGGATCTCTGACCGGCGGTATTCAGGCGACGGGAAACTATCCCGGCAAGGCACGCACACCCGAGGAGCTGATGGCGGACTTTGACCGTGCCATCTCCCTGATCCCCGGAAAGAAGAAGATCAACCTTCACGCCATTTACGCCATCACGGGTGGCGAGCGGGTGGATCGCGACAAGCTCGAGCCGAAGCACTTCGACGCGTGGATCGACTACGCGAAGTCCCGCGGGATCGGCATCGACTTCAACCCGACCTTCTTCTCTTCCCCCTATGTCAAAAACGATCTGACCCTTTCGAGCCCCGACGAAGAGACGCGCGCGTACTGGGTGCGTCACGGCAAGGCATGTCGTAAGATCTCGGCGTACATCGGCGAAAAGCTCGGGACGCCCTGCCTTTGCAACATCTGGATCCCCGACGGCATGAAGGAGATCCCCGCCGACCGTCTCGGTCCGAGAGCGAGACTCAAGAAGTCGCTCGACGAGATTTACTCGGTCAAATACGACAAGAAGTACATCATCGACTCGCTCGAGAGCAAGGTCTTCGGCATCGGACTTGAAAGCTACACGGTGGGATCTGCGGAATTCTATCAGAATTACTGCGCGAAGAACGGCATCTGCTGCCTTCTCGACAACGGTCACTACCATCCGACCGAGATGGTGTCGGATAAAATCCCCTCGCTTCTTCTCTTCTCCGACTATGTGGCGCTTCACGTGACGCGCCCCGTCCGTTGGGACTCCGACCACGTGGTCCTGCTCGACGACGAGACGAAGGAGATTGCGAAGGAGATCGTCAGAAACGACGCGCTCGGACGCGTGCTCATCGGTCTCGACTACTTCGACGCGTCGATCAACCGCATCTCGGCATGGGTCGTCGGCACGAGAAACATGCAGAAGGCGCTCCTCTCGGCGCTCCTCCTCCCGAACGCGGAGCTGAAGCGGCTTCAGGACGACTTCAACATCACGAAGCTGATGGCGGAGTCCGAGGAGCTGAAAACGCTTCCCTTCGGTGCGGTGTATGACGAATTCTGCCGCCGCGCGGGTGTGCCCGTCGGCATGGCGTGGTTCTCCGAGGTGGAGGACTACGAAAAGAACGTGCTTGCAAAGCGCGGCTAAGCTGTCTCGGATTCTTCTATCATAAGAAAGGATATGGAACGATGCGGAGCAGGTCATCTGCTCCCTCGTCCGTCAAAGATCATGGAAAACATTCTGTATGCTCCTTTTATGAGAGAGAGCGTGCGCACCCTCTCGAACCTTTACCGTCTCGGCTGGGACGAGCGCAACGGAGGAAACCTCTCCTACCTTCTGACCGAGGAGGAGATCCGCCCTTATGTCGACGTTGACCGCGTGATCCGCGTGATCCCGGTCCCGTTCGACGCGTCGGAGCTCGTCGGTCGGTACTTCCTCGTGACGGGGACGGGCAAATACTTCAAGAACGTGGAATACGATCCCGAGGCGAATCTCGGACTCTTCCGCATCGGGAAGGACGGCAAGAGCGCCGAGCTCCTTTGGGGCTACCGCGACGGCGGTCGCTTTACGAGCGAGCTCCCCGCACACCTTATGAGCCATGCGGCACGCCTTGCGGTCGATCCCGAGCACCGCATCGTTCTGCACACGCATCCGACCTCTACCATTGCGATGTCCCTCGTGCATCCTCTCTCCGAGCGCGATTTCACCCGTAGCCTCTGGAAGATGCAGAGCGAGAGCATCGTGGTATTCCCCGAGGGGATCGCTCTCCTCCCGTGGATGGTCTGCGGCACAGACACCATCGGTCGCGCCACGGCAGACAAGCTGAAGTCGACGCGCCTTTGCGTCTGGACGGCACACGGCATTTACGGCACGGGACGCACGCTCGACGAGGCGTTCGGTCTGATCGAGACGGTGGAAAAGGCAGCGATCCTCTACATGCAGACCTCCCACCTTCCGCGCATCAACGAGATCACCGACAAAGAGCTGAAAGCGCTTGCGGCAGAATTCCATTTGGATTACAGAAAAGACTATCTGGACTAAGGGTTTGAAATCCTTTTTAAGAGAACAAGACAGCCGATTTGCAAATAATCATTTGCAAATCGGCTGTCTTGTTTAAGCCTACCAAAAGATATATGGCGGAACATAATTTTTCGGATTCGGCTTCCGTTGGGAAATTGCGCGTTTTTTGCAAAGTGTGGCACGTGTGCTACACGCCAAAAAAGAACATGGTGCACTTGTATTACGCGTCGAAAAGGGAAAACGTAGTGCGCCTATGCGCCGAAACATGAAAACACGGCACGCTTGTATTACGCGTCGAGAAGAGAGAACATGGCGCGAAGGCGCTCTTTGTCGATCTTCTTTTTGTTTCCCTTCATGGTCAGGGTCAGGTTCTCGGGGCGGAAGGCGGTGCGGGCAACCTCGCGAAGACGCTCCGGCGTCACGGCGCGGTATGCCTCCGTCCGCTCGGAAAGCGAGCGATAGCCGAGCCCCAGAATGTGCGCGTCGTATGCCATGGTGAAATTGAATTCTCGTGCGTCGTCATAGAGAAGTCCCGCGTTGTCGACGTAGGACGCCTTCATCATCTCCTCCTCGGGGAGAAGGGTCTTCTTCATCTCCGAGAGGATGTGCATCGAGATGCCGACGCTCTCTTCGAGGTCCTTTTCCTTCACCTCGTAGGTGAAATAGAGAAGTCCGAGGTTCGGGTACCTCTCCACCGAGCCGTTGATATCGTAGAACAAGCCGCGATTCTCGCTCATTTCGATGAAGAAGCGGGAATTGTAGCCCGCGAACAGGATGTCGTAGAGCAGATCGACCTCGGGGAGCGTAACCTTCGTCATATCGAGGTCGAAGCAGAAGCGGAGCATGGTAAAATCGGCGTTTTTGACATACACGCCGCCACGGTGACAGAAGTCCGCGGGAAGGGTGACGGCACCGACCGAGGGAGCTCCCTCTGCGAGCGGGAGCTCTGCCGCGGCGTCAAGAAGGTCGGAAATACACGCCTCCTCATAGTTGCCCGTGAGGAAAAAGAAGAAGTTGCCGCGGGAGAAGATGCGGCGGCGGAACTCCTCGAGCTTCTTTCCCGAGAGGCGGGAGACACTGCTCCCCGTGCCGACGATCGGGAGGGAGAGGGGGTGGGAGGGGTACAGAAGCTTCGCCGTAAAGGTGCCGAGAGAGGTCTTATCGTCCCCCTCGCGGATCTCGGCGCGGACGCGCCGCCGCTCGAGCTCGATCTCCTCCTTATCGAGGACGAAAGGAGAGAGCAGCTTCGGAAAGATCCGACAGGCAAGAGCGAGCTTCTCACTTGCGCCCGTGATATAAAACTGGATCATGTCACTGTACGTCGAGGCATTGAATTCGAGCCCCTCACGGTCGAGAAGCGCATACAGTCCTCCATCGAGAAGGCGGTTGACGTTCCGGACGAGAAGATGCTCGGTAAAGTGCGAGATGCCCGAATTCTCTTCCCTCTCATAGATACTGCCCGCGCGGACATAGAGGGCAAGATAGAAGCCGTGAAGGGAGGAATTTTTGTAGGAATAGACGGTGATCCCGTTTTTTGTTCTTTCGTTTTCTTTCATATTCACGCCTTCCTTTCCTGTAAAATGTAAGCTTTTGTTTCTTTTTTGCGCAGAATTGTGCGATGTTTTGCCGAGTGCTTTCGGTGGTGTGCGTGCAGAGCGATCGAAAAAAGTGCGGGGGCACCTGCGACCTGGCAGGCGCCCCCGAGGGGTCTTTTTATCAGTCGATGGACTTATCGATCGCGAATCTCGTGATCTTGCGCGAGGTGTTCTTCGGGAATTCCTCGCTACGGAGCTTGACCTTACCGATGGTCTTATAGGACACGTTCTTGCGGTTGATCTCCTTGACGGCATCCTCGAAATAGGTGAGGGGGTCGGTGATGTTACGGAGCTTCAACGCCTCCTCGTCGGGATAGATCTCGGCGACGATGACCTCCTTCGAGGGATCGCTCTTGCTCTCGCCTGCGTAGACGACTACTTCGCCGACGCCGTAAACACCCTGAATGTCCGTCTCAAGCTCTTCGGGGTAGACATTCTTTCCGTTCGAGAAGATGATAAGGTTCTTAAGTCTGCCCGTGATGTAGATCCACTGGTCCTCCCCTTCGGTCACAACCTTTCCGTAGTCGCCCGTATGGAAGTAGCCCTCCTCGTCGATGGCGGCGGCGGTGGCTTCTTCATTCTTATAATAGCCCATCATCACGTTCGGTCCCGTGTAGCAGATCTCGCCCTCTCCGTTTTCATCGGGGTCGAGGATCTTCACCTTACCGCCGATGATGGGAAGACCGACCGAGCCGTTCTTTCGGTACTCGTTGCGGTTGCAGGAGATGAGGGGTGCGCACTCGGTGATGCCGTAGCCGTTCATGATGGTGATACCGATCCCGTCGAAGAAATCGATGATGTCCTGATGGAGGGCGGCGCCGCCGCAGATGATCATGACGATCTTACCGCCGAAGTTTTCGAGCACCGACTTGAAGAAGACGCGACGAAGGTCGATGCCGACGCGGCGGAGTTTATTCGAGATCGCGATCATCTTTTTGAGCGTTGCGAGCTTCCCTGTCTTTTCCGCGGTGGAGAGGATCTTCTTATAGAAGGTCTCGACGAAGAGAGGAACCAGCACCATGTGGGTGGGCTGATATTCCTTCAGCTCGTTCACCACGTAGCGGATGCCCGAGGAGATGCAGAGCTCGCAACCCTGCGAATAGTGTCCGATGATATTGACCGTCGAGCCGAAGGTATGATGCGGAGGAAGCACCATGACGGTCTTATAGGTGATCTGGAAGTTGTACATGCCCTGCTCCATGTCCGAGCAGATGTTGCCCTGTGTGAGCATGACGCCCTTGCCCTTTCCCGTGGTGCCCGAGGTGAAGACGATGGAGGCAAGCTTATCCTTATCGACCTTATAATCATAGTAGATATTGTTGCCCGCGAGGAATTTCTCCCGTCCGGCGAGGCGAAGCGTCTCGAGCGTGAGGGCGCCCGGAATGACACCGTCGCCGATCTCGATGATCGTCTCGAGGGTCGGGACCTTTGCGCGGAGCTCCTCTGCCTTCTTGGCGATGGCGGAAGAGAGGATGGCGTAGCGGCACTCGGCGGTATTCAGGATCGAGGCGATGTCGTCGGCGGGCAGATCCTTATCGATCGGAATGCTGACGACACCCGCCGCACCGAGGGCGAGGTAGGAGAAGATCCATCCGGGCGAGGTCTCGCCGATGAGGGCAACGTTCTTGTCCTCGAGTCCCATGGCATGGAACTCGGTGCCGAGGTCGCGGACGTATTCCTTGCCCTCGGTATAGGTATAATGAAGCTCTTCCTTATCGGTGGGCTTCTTCTTATAGGTCAGAGCATAGCGGTCGGGGTACTTCGCCGCGACGTTCTCCACCATCTCGCGGAATTCCTTGAAATGCGTGGTTTCATACAGAGGATAGTTGTGATTTTTGTTCTTGAAATTCATACGGCTTCCTTTCTTTTTTACACCGCCACGCAGGCGGTCGGATCGTGCGAAGATTGAACGGTCGGATCGTGCGAAGATTGAACGGTAGTATTATACCATTTTCTTCTAAAAATGTCAAGAGGGAGTTTTTCCGTTCACGGGCGGAGGTTTTTATTTTTTTCTTGACATCCCCGAAAACCCATGCTAAAATAGAAAAGGACTCGCGAGAGTCCCGGAGGATCACTAACACGGTGGCGGT
>CAVEOF010000011.1:0-40620 GCA_963617165.1 Coriobacteriaceae bacterium
CCAAAGTAAATTCCACTTCAAATTCCACTGTGGAATTTACTTCGGGAATTCACTATTTTGCAAAGCCGACGGTTTTTTCCTGCTTTTCGATTGACTTTTTCGGCGGGATATGGTACAATTTTCCCGTATCGTCCACAGACGAAAGGAGAACTATGATGCGCGAGCGTATTTTGTTTGACGAAGACTGGCTCTTTCATCGCGGTGACCTGAAACAGGAGGATTCCGAACGCAAGGGGATCATCTACATCTCCACGAAGACGGAGCGCTATCATACAGGCCCTGCCGCCCCGCAGTATTTTGCCGAGGCGGATTCTTACGACTATGTCAGAGCGCACAATACCGAGCGGTGGGACAAGGTGACCCTGCCGCATGATTATCTGTATGCCGACACACCCGACCCGCACAAAAACTGCACACTCGGGTTTGTTTCCTATGACAACGGCTGGTATCGGAAGAAATTCACACTCCCGAAGGCGGATGCCGGACGCAGGCTGACCCTCCTCTTTGAGGGCGTGGCAACACACGCGACCGTGTATCTGAACGGCTGTCTCATGAAGCACAGCTTCACGGGATACACTCCGTTTGAAGTCGATATTACCGATGTCGCCCGCTACGGGGAAGAGAACCTTCTCGCCGTCTATGTGGAGACCTCTGAGCATGAGGGCTGGTGGTACGAGGGTGCGGGTATTTACCGCCATGTCTACCTGACGAAGACCTCCCCCCTCGCACTTGACCTTTACGGCATTTACGCCTCCCCCGAGAAAGTATCGGTGGGCACATGGCGCGTTACGGTGGAAAATACGGTTCGCTACGACGCCGCGACACCCGAGAAAAAGCACTATCGCACCCTGACCGAGCTCTTCGACGCCGACGGAGCTCTTGTCGGTAGCGGCGAGAGCGTCGGCGAGGTCGCCGCTTACGAAAAAACGGCGCTCAAAACGAGCATCACGGTATCGGCTCCGCATCTTTGGGATGTGGACGACCCGTATCGTTATACCTGTCGCACCACCGTCTTCGACAACGAAGGGGAGACCGACCGCGACGAGGTGCGCTTCGGCTTCCGCACGGTGGAGATGAACCCCGAGCACGGACTCTTCCTCAACGGAAGACATCTTTGGCTCAAAGGCGTATGCGATCACGAGAGCTTCGGACTCTCGGGCAAAGCGTGCCCCGATAATATTTTCCGCGAAAAGGTGCTGACCATTAAGGAAATGGGAGCGAATGCCCTCCGCATGAGCCACTACCCGCAGTCTCCCGTGCTGATGGACGCGTGTGACGAGTACGGACTTCTCGTCATGGATGAGACGCGGTGGTTTGAATCGACGGAGGAGGGACTTTCCGCCCTTGAGACTCTGATCCGCCGCGACCGCAGCCGCCCGTCCGTCATCATGTGGTCGGTCGGAAACGAGGAGCCCTTCTTCATCACCGAGCAGGGAAGGCGGATCTGCCGTCACATGATGAGCGTCGCACGCCGCCTTGACAAGACGCGCCCCGTCATGACCGCAAACGACAGGTCGCCGACCGTTGCCACCGTGTATGACGAGTGCGACATCATCGGCATTAACTACAATCTGAATCTCTTTGACGAGGTGCACGCGGCACATCCCGAGAAGGCGATCTTCTCCTCGGAGAACTGCGCGACGGGCACCATCCGCGGATGGTATTATCCCGACGATCCCGCCCTCGGACGGGTGAGCGCGTACGACAAGGATACCAACGCGTGGTTCCTCGGCAGAGAAAAAACATGGAAATTTTTCACCGATCGCGAGTGGATGCTCGGCGGCTTCCAGTGGCACGCTTACGAATATCTCGGTGAGGCGACATACCCCCGCCGTTGCTCCTGCTCGGGCGCCATCGACCTCTTCTGGCAGAAGAAGGACGCCTTCTATCAGAACCTCTCTTTCTGGGGTGAGGAGCCGATGATCCACCTCCTCCCACACTGGAATTTTGAGGGACGGGAAGGGGAGACGATCCGCGTCGTCGCCTATACGAACTGCGAGGAGGCGGAGCTCTTCCTCGACGGCGAGAGCCTCGGCACCCGCACCTTGGAGAAGTATTCCCATGCGGAATGGCAGGTACCATATCGCGCGGGTAAGCTTGAAGTCGTCGGCAGAAAGGGCGGCGTCACCGTCGCAAAGGACAAAAAAGAGACGGCGGGCGTCGGCGTAAGACTCGAGCTCTCCCTGATGAACAAGCTTCCGCTCCGCGCGGGAGGGAAGGATATGGCACTCGTTTCCTGTCGTGTTCTCGATGCGCACGGACGCGAGGTTCCCACGGCGACGCCGACCGTCACCTTCACGACGAACGGCCTCGGGCAGGTATATTCGACTGGCTCGGACAATACCGATCCGTCGAGCCTTTGCCTCTCCGTCCGTAAAATGTACGCGGGACGGGCAACCGCCGCCGTTATCACGGGACAAAATGCCGGCACGCTTGTCGTTTATGCCGAAGCAGACGGACTCGCAATCGGAAAAGTCGAGATCCCCCTCGCCTGACGCGAAATTCCGACGACAAAAACCGACGTAAAGCAAACAATTCTTTACAAAATAAGTCAAAAACCGATGCGACAAGCTTGTCGCATCGGTTTTTGCTTTGGCTTTACTATCGGCGAGAAGTCTCAAAAACGGATCTCGGTGCAGGAGTAGGGCGGAAGGACAAAGGGGGCGTCCGAGAGCGCGATCCCCGTCAGGGTGTAGGTGTAGGTCGCATCGATACGAAGGACCTCGGCATCCTCCCGTTTGACGCCCGCAAGATCGAGCGTTACCTCGACGGGGGCGTCGGTGGGATTGGCAAGCAGGAGTGCCGAACGGGTACCGTCACTTGCGCCGCCGACGTAAATGCGTGCGTCCTCGGAGGACGTTTCCACCTCGTCCGAAAGTCGGTAGAGGTCGCCGAACGCTTTCAGGGCGTAATATGCGAGATAGGGACGCCATGTGTCGGGGTTGAACAGACCGCCGTATTCGGAGGGGCTGAGTCTCGCATCATAGAAGCAGAGCATCTCGGTCGGCTCCTTCTGGAAGGCGAGGAGATAGGAGAGCACGCGCGCCGCCGCCATCGGTGTGGAGCGCAGAAGAATGTCGTGCGTCGGATTCCATTCGTTCAGAATGTCTGGAACGTCGCCGAAACCGTATTTTTCGAGTACAGCGCGGATGTAATGAACGTGGCGGAGCGCGACGTCGAGGTCGGCATAAACGTGCCAGGAGAAGTAGTCGAAGGGGCAGTGATTCTCCCCGACAAAGCGGAGGAAATCGTGAAGGAAATGAACGCGCCACTCAAACTCGTTTTTTGGATTTTTGAAACCTTCGAGCTCGGGGTCGTTTTCGCACTCGTACACCCCGCAGGAGGCATAGCCGCCGATGCGGATCGAGTCGCCGAAGCAGGCGCGCAGATGCTTTGAGGTCACGTCGTAAAGGTGGAAATAATCGGCTTTGCTGCCGCTCCACATCATACCCGTCGGGGAGGGACCGTCGCCGAACAGCCAGCCCTCGGGCTCGTTCCAGATCTCGAAGTAGCGGATGCCGAGATGATACCCGTTCGCCCAGCCCTCATTGTAGTGGCGGATGATATGCTCCGAGATGCGCGCCCATTTTTCGGTGTCCGCGGGGGGCGCCGTGCGGTACGCTTTGATCTCCGCCTGGTTTTCGATGGTGACGCCGAGGCGGAAGAAGGGCTCGCACCCCGTCTTCTCGAGCGCCTCCATCAACTTGTCGGTGAAGGTAAAGTCGTAGGACTCGGGCAACGTCTCGTCTGCCGCGAAATCGCGGAAAATGTTCGGAATGTCCACAAAGCGAAAGCCTCCGTACGCCCCTCCGACGTCATGCAGACGGACGACGGGAATGTTCGCCTCGGTGAGATAGTGAAAAAGGGAAAAATTCAGACCGATGAAGGGCGGCTGTCCGACCCCGTGCATCGGCTTGATCTTTCCCGTAATATGCGAAAAATTCGCGGTAACTTTCATGCTGTTCTCCCTCGCACGCGTTATTTTTTATTTGAATCAGTATAGCACGGGAAGAGGAAGAAGTCAAGATTTTCGGCTTTCGGGAGGGATCTCGAAAGGGATTTTCGGCGGAATATACAATTTTTTCACCCCTCTTTCGGCACTTTGACGAAGGCAACCGCGTACCACAAATTTGAAAAGCGCGAGAAGCTTTCGGATAACGCAAGATCGGAAAAGCACCGCGTAGCCCCTTCGAATAACGCGATCTCGAAAGAACAACGCGCGCCATTTCGAATAGCGCAAGATCCGAAAAGCCCTCGCAACCCCTTCGGATAGCACCGCTCCGAAAGCGCCTCGCAAGGACTCATCAAACGACCCCGCCGCCCGACACTACGTGCGGGCGGCGGGGTCGTTTGATATTCGGAAAAGCGGCAGGGAAGGGCATCAAAGCGTATCGAGATCGAGCGCGCGCCCCTCGCAATGTCCGTCGAACATTCCCGTCATGTCGCGAACATACCGCCCGTCCTCCGCCTTACGGAATCCGACGGCACGAAGGAGCCGTTCGTCTCCCGCGTCCGCCGAAGCATAGCAGAGATGCGCGCCCGTGCGGTCGATGAAATCCATCGTTGCCCGCCCGAGAATGAACATGGCTTCGAAATCGTCGACCCCCTTCGCACAGGCGAGGTCGTATATCGTCCCGTATCCGTCCGCAATGTCAAACTGCGCGCCCCCGAGAAGATGACCGTCCCCGCAGTCGCGCATGGCGTATACGAAGGTCCCCACTCTCGAGGGGATGCCGAGCGCGGACGTGACCTCGACCTTTTCTTCTTCGGTCTGGATCGGTGCAATGCGGAACATTCCGTCACCCCCTCGTCGCGCGATAGAGGTATTCGACCTCGCGGGGCTCGAGATACCGCCATTTTCCGACGGGCAGACCGTCGAGCTTGAGCTCGCCGATGGAGACGCGGGAAAGACGCTTGACGGTCAGCCCCGCCTGCTCGCACATTTTGCGGATCTGGCGGTTCCGCCCCTCAAACAACGTCATTTTTAAGACCGTTCCGCGCTCGTCGGTCTCGCCGACGGTGACTTCGACGGGACGGATCTTGTAGCCGTCGATCGTGAGCGGGGAGGTTAAAATCATGTACTGCTCTTCACTGACGGCACCCGCTACCTTTACGCGGTAGACCTTTCCCACCGTGTGGGAAGGATGCGTCAGACGGTTCTTGAGCGTGCCGTCGTCGGTTAAGAGGAGCATCCCCTCCGAGATCATGTCGAGCCGCCCGACGGGGTAGACCCGTGCCTCCACGCCTTCGAGAAGGTCGGTCACGCACTTCCTCCCGCGATCGTCCGAGGTCGTCGAAAGATAGCCGCGCGGCTTGTTCATCATGATGTAGGTGTATTCCCGCCGTGCGGCGGAAACACGCTTGTTTTCGTAGGCGATCACGTCCCGTGACGGGTCAATCTTTTGCCCGAGCTCGGCGGGGTGCCCGTTGACCGTGACACGTCCCGCCACGATGGCTTCTTCAGCCTTCCTGCGGGAAAGGACTCCCGCGTCGGCAAGGAATTTTTGCAGTCTTACTTCCATGTGTGTCTCCTGTGTTGTTTCGATGCGCAAGCTGCGCGGAAAAGCAATGATCTATGAGAAAAATTGAGAAGAAAAGCGAAGGGCTTCGGAAAAAAACGGCGTCGCTACGGAATTTACAGCGAAGCGCAGAGAAAAGCCTCGGCACGAAGCCGCAGGGAAGCGGGATGCCCGAAAACGGGGATCAGCGCTCAAAGATACGCGTGAAAATAGAGCGCTTCTTCGGCAGGGCGACCGCCTCTTCCGCGGTCAGGGGAAGCTCGGCAAGCAGGGTGTCACCCTCGTAAAGAAGCACCGAGCCGACCGTCTCCCCCTTTGCGATCGGAGCCGCAAGATAGCGCGGAAGGCGGATCTCTTTGGTGACGGGGGGCGCGCCCTTTTTCGCAATATAGGAATACCCTTCGGCGTTCGAGACCGTCAGTCTGTCAGAGCGCCCGCCGACGACGGGGAGCTCGTAGCGGACATCCCCCGCAAGGATCGGCGTCCGTCCTTCGAGCAGGGAATAGCCGAAGTCAAAGAGCTTTTCGTGATCCGACCAGTCGCTCGGTGCGTCGAGGGTCACGGTGACGAACATCAGCCCGTCCCGCTCCGCCGCACCGACAAGACAGCGACCGCTCTTTTTCGTGAATCCCGTCTTGACGCCGACGGCGCCGTCGTACAGGGATAGGAGCTTATTGTGGTTGACGACGAGGCGCACGGGGTCTTCACCGAGCGTTATCTTGTAGGTGGAAACGATCTTGCGAAATTCCTCGTTCTCGAGCGCCGCGGCGGCGATATAGGCAAGCTCGCGCGCGGTGGTATAATGCTCCTTGCCGTCGAGCCCGTGCGGCGTCTCGAAATGCGTGTCGGAGAGTCCCATTGCCACCGCCTTTTCGTTCATCAGCGCGACAAAAGCGGGCACCGAGCCCGCGACCTCGTAGGCGAGCGCCTCTGCGGCGTCGTTCGCACTGCGGAGCATCAGACCGTACAGGAGCTCACGCACGGTGAGCGCCTCGTCGGCTTCTAAGTAAAGAGACGACCCCTCCACCCCGACGGCACGCGGATCGATCCGCACTTTTTTGTCAAGATCGGCGTTCTCGAGTACGACGAGCGCCGTCATGATCTTTGTCGTGCTTGCCATCGGGAGACGGGCATCTGCATTCTTTTCGTAAAGAAACGTTTGCGTTTTCGGCTCATACAGCGTCGCCGCGCGTGCACTGACCGATACACCGGTATCGGAGAACGCGTAGACGGTGAAGAGAGAAAACAATAAGGTCATGAGGAGGAGAAAAACGATCCACCCCGTTTTGTTCGGTCGAAACATGACTTTTTCCTTTCCGAGATCGTTCGAGCATTCCGGATGCTCTTAGTGTTTCCCGAGAAGGAGAGAGTATACCGTCCGCCGTCCGCGAAGAAAAAGGCAGTTCAGAAAAGTCGTGCCAATTCCGCGCGCGGCGAGAGGATCAGCGGGAGAGGATCGCACCCTTCAGCCGACGCACGAGGTCGGGCGCATTTTCGATCAGGGATGCGATACGGTCGACGTTGACCGAGCCCTCGGAGGGCGAGACGGGGATAAGCTCCGCACCGCGTTCCCGCGATACGGTGAGAAAAGCGACGGGATTGACCGAAACGCCGGTACCGCCTCCGCCGCCGAAATTGCGATTGTCCGATTTTTTCCCGCCGTCGAAATCTACGCCCCCGGTGGCAAAGCCCACGCTGACGCGGCAGACGGGGATCACGGTAATTCCCGCGGAGGTCTCGATCGGCGTACCGATCGCGGCGTTTTCTCCCGCGAAGCGGGCGACCTCCTCGAGGGATGCGCGGATGACATCGTTCATGCCTCCCGCGCGTCTCGTTTCTTCCATAGTGATATCCTTTCGTTTCCGAGATATTTCCGTCGTGCCCGGAGTGCGAACAGCGCCATGAGGAAAAGGTCGGAAAGAGAAACGGAGACGGCAAGATCGAAACGAGTTCCCCCTACCTCCGATAACACGTCGGCATCGGTGACGGTGCGAGGGAAAAATCCGTGTAGCGCGAGAGAAACAAGGCTTGCCAAGACGGCATAGCGCCCGTGGGAGAGCGCCGCGCGCTCGGGCAGTGGCTCCTCCTTCGGCGCGAGGGTAAAGATCCGCACCGACGGGCGGTCGGCATATCGTTTCAGTGCCGAAAGTCCCGCCCGCAAGAGGGCGAGAGAGTCGGAAAGACGGCGCGCTTTCTTCGGAGATGCCTTCTTCTTTCGGGCTTTCCCCTTGTCTTTTGGTTTTTTCTTCTTTGCGGTAGCCTCTCCGGGGAAGAGAAGCAGAGCGAATACGGCGAGGTGAATTCCGATCACAAAGCCGTCGCCGAATCGGACACGCAGGGTGAGCGGCTCGGAAAGAAGCAGAAGAAACAGGGAAAAGAGGGAGAAGAACAGAAAAAATTCTGCCATGAAACCTCCGTTTCGCCCGGGTTCGGAATCCTCTTACAGATCGTCGCGCACGTCGTCCTCGGCAGAGGGCGCGTCTTCCTCCGTTTCCGCGGGAGCAGCCTCGGCGTCCTGCGACGCTTCCTCGCTCCCTTCGCTTTGCGAGGGAGAGGACTCGCCGCCCTCGTTCATCGCGTCCTCGAGGGTCATTTCCTGTTGCTCTCCGTCCGCGCCCTCCTCGGCTTTTGCCGTTTCTTCGGCTTTCGCCTTGTCGAACATGTTCATGATCTCCTCGCTCGTGGCGGGGAGCTCCTCAAGTCCCGAAAGACCGAAGCAACGGAGAAAGTCGGTGGTCGTACCGTAGAGCATCGGACGTCCCGGGGCATCGAGACGCCCCTTCGATTCGATAAGTCCGCGGTCGAGCAGGTTGTTCATCGCGTAGGAGGAATCCGCACGGCGGAGCGCGTCGACAAACGCGCGCGTGACGGGCTGGTTGTAGGCAACAATGGCGAGCGCCTCCATCGACGAGGTGGAGAGCGTGCCGTTCTTCTTGATGCCGAGGGCATCGCGGATCTCGGGCAGATATTGCGGCTTTGTGCAAAGCTGGCAGGACTCGGGATAGGTCAGAAGAACGACCCCGCGCGCGAGCTTTTGCTTGTTGTAGCTTTCCGCATATTTTGTGACCTTATCCTTTATTTTTGCCGGAGTCATCTCAAATATGCGCCCGAGGACGGAATAAGAGATCGGATGCCCCGCCGCAAAGAGGATGGCTTCGATCGCCTCTTCCAATACTACGGTGCGTTCGGGAAGGGCACTTTCTTCGGTCTTCTGTTCGTCACTCATCGGATGTCGTCTCGCTTTCGTCGGTTTTTTCGGTGTCTTCCTCGGGAGAAGAGTCGAATTCGCTTCGCTCACCCTCCGCGGGAACGTAGTCGGGGTTCAGAGAAAATTTCAGCGACAGCCCGTCGGTGGAATACTCGGGATTGCCGTCCACCACCTCGAAGGTGGTGATCATGATGCGGTGGATCTTGATCAGCTCGAGAATTCCCATGAAGCGGGCGACAAGCTCGGGACGGGAATCCGCGTCCTTCAGAAGGAAGAACATCGACGCCTCCTCGTGCTCTTCGAGAAGCTCGCAGATCTCTTCGATCTTCTCTTCGACCGAGACGACGTGATGCTTGATGAGCGGATTGACGAGGTCGGTCGGCTTCCGCTCCGCCTCGGCGACCTTCATGCGGCGCATCACCGCTTGGAGCGCGCGAAGCATCATATTTGCATCGAGGTTTAAGGGCAGACCGCGCTCGGGCGGAACGTCGTCCGTCCCCTTGACGAAGCGCCCCGAGTACTCCTCGTACATGACGCGCATCTCCTTGGCGGCGATCTTCGCCTGACGGTAAAGGAGCAGGGCGTTCTGAATCTCGCGACGCGGGTCGTTCTCGGTTCCTTCCTCGTGCGGTAAGATCATGCGGCTCTTGATGAGCATGAGCTCGCTCGCCATCACGATGAATTCGCTTGCCACATCGAGATCCATGCGCTGTGCTTCGCGGATATATTCCATATACTGGTCGCAGATCAGGGCGATCGGTATGTCGGTGATACTCACCTTGTTTTTTGCGATCAGCGAGAGGAGCAGGTCGAGCGGCCCCTCAAACTGGTCGAGACGATAGGTGATAGGTTCTGTCATGGCAATGCTTCCTTAAATAATAATAGCGGAAAGATCGGCTTTGATAAACGGGAGAAGGGAGAAGAGCTTCATCATCCCCTCCGAGACGAGAGAGATCAGCTTCCCGAACAGTCCCGAGAAGGAGAGGATGTCGGCGATCACCTTGAGGGCGGGGATACCAGACGCCCCGGGGATCGCCATGAGGATGCTCGCCGCGGCACTGCCGAAGAACATCCAGCCGAGCATGATATAATAAATGGTGCGCTCGTACTTCATGATGCCGAAGTACGCCTTTTCGGGCAGGATCACGCCGAGCAGACGGGAGCCGTCGAGGGGCGGGAGAGGGAAAAGGTTGAAGAGCGCAAGCCCGAGATTGACAAGATGAAAAACGTAAAGAAAAACGATAATATTCTGTGCGACGCGGAGCATCCCCGCGTTCGGAAAGGTCATCGACGAAAAAAGAGTGTAAAACAGAAGATAGAAAAAGGAGGAAAGAAGGGCGAGCACGAAATTCGAGGTGGGGCCCGCGAGCGCCGTCAGGGCAAAATCGCGCTTCGGCTTCTTAAAGTTGTTCGGATTGATCGGAACGGGCTTTGCCCAACCGAAATGGAAAAAGACGAGGCAGAGCGCACCGATGGGGTCGAGATGGCGAAGGGGATTGAGCGAAAGACGTCCCATCGCCTTCGCCGTCGGGTCGCCGAGGCGATACGCCGCGTACCCGTGGGAGAACTCGTGCACCGTCAGGGCGATCAGCGCCGCGAGGGCAGAGTAAAGATAAGAAGAAACTCCTGTCACTTGGATTCCTTTCTTCGGATGTGTTTATTTGGCTTTTGTAGCGGCGCGTTCGATGAGGTCGCGTACCTCAAGCTTGCCGACACCGCTCACGGAGGAAAAGGGGATCGGGCGAATGCCCGTTTCCTTGAAGATGCCCTCTTCCATCGTACGGACGGCTTCGGCGAGCGCGGTCTTCGAGAGCTTGTCCGTCTTCGTCAGCACGACGGCGAAGGGGATCTCCCGCTCGATCAGAAAGTTGATCATCATGCAGTCGTCCTCGCTCGGCCCCGTTCTGACGTCGACGAGCTGGATCACGAGCTTCAATGCGTCGGCAGACGGATTCTTCGTGAAGAAGTCGTCGGTCAGTCTGCCGAAGGCTCCCTTTTTCTCCTTCGCCCGCTTGGCATATCCGTAGCCCGGAAGGTCGACGAGATAGAGCTTCCCGTCCACGTCGTAATAGTTGACCGTCACGGTCTTTCCGGGGGCGGAGGAGACGCGGGCAAGGGATTTTCGCCCGAGAAGGGTGTTGATCAGAGAGCTTTTTCCGACGTTCGAACGACCCGAAAGCGCGATCTCGGGTCGCGGGTCGCGGGGAAACTGTGCCTGCGTGCCGACGCAGAGCGCGAGGTCGGCACGGGAGTAGTTGATTGCCACGTCCGACTCCTTTCCGTTATCGTTTGGTTATCTGCCGAGCAACGCGTTTTCGAGCACCTCTTCTGCGGTAGAGCAGGGGATGAAGGCGAGATGCTCCTTTGCCTCCGTGTCCACCTCGTCGAGGTCGGCGAGGTTCTCCTTCGGGAGAAGGACCGTCTTGATGCCCGCACGGTAGGCGGCGAGCGTTTTTTCTCGCAGTCCGCCGATGGGCAGGACCTTGCCCGTCAGAGTGACCTCGCCCGTCATGGCGACGTCCCGTCTCACGGGGATCTTTCCGAGCGCGCTGACCATGGCAGTCACCATGGTGACACCCGCGGAAGGACCGTCCTTCGGGATCGCTCCCTCGGGAAAGTGAATGTGAAGGTCTTTCGTCTTATAAAAGTCCTTTTCGATCCGATACTTTTCGGCAACGGTGCGGACGTAGGAATGCGCGATCTTCGCCGATTCCTTCATCACGTCGCCGAGCGAGCCGGTCAGCTCGATCTTTCCGGAGCCCTCCATGACCGCGACCTCTACCTTCAATAGGTCGCCGCCCGCCTGCGTGTAGGCAAGCCCGTTGACGATGCCGACGGAGTCGGTCGCCTCGGGATATTCGGGATGCACCTTCGGCTTACCGAGGAAGACTTCGAGATCCCCTTCGGTCACCGTGACCGAGCGGCAGCCCTCTTCGGCGATCTTTTTCGCACTCTTGCGGATCAGAGAGGCGATCTCCCGCTCGAGCGAGCGCACGCCCGCTTCCTTGGTATAGCTGCGGATGAGCCCGAGGAGTGCGTCGTCGGTGATCTTCACGCGGCGCTTCGTCATGCCGTTGCGCTTCAGCTGCTTCGGGTAAAGATGGTTCTTCGCAATGGCAAGCTTTTCGCTGTCGGTATAGGTCGGGAGCTCGATCACCTCCATGCGGTCGAGCAGGGGCAGGGGAATGCCGTCGTAGCTGTTCGCCGTCGCGATGAAAAGGCAGTCCGAAAGGTCGACGGGCATCTCCATGAAGTTGTCGCGGAACGCCTTGTTCTGCTCGGGGTCGAGCACCTCGAGTAGCGCCGAGGTCGGGTCGCCGCGGAAATCCTTCGCGATCTTGTCGATCTCGTCGAGAACGATCACGGGGTTGTTCGCCTTCGCCGAAATGAGGGCGGTGACGATACGTCCCGGCATCGCGCCGACGTAGGTCTTTCTGTGTCCGCGGATCTCCGCCTCGTCATGCAGTCCGCCGAGAGAAATGCGCGCGTACTTGCGTCCGAGCGCCCGCGCGACGGAAGCGGCGACCGAGGTCTTGCCGACGCCGGGAGGTCCGACGAGGCAGAGAATCTGATTTTTGACGTCGGGGGAGAATTCCTTCACCGCGACGAACTCGAGGATTCTCTCCTTCACCTTTTGCAGACCGTCGTGGTCGGCGTCGAGGATCTTTCTCGCCTCCGCCACCGTGACGTGATCCGTCGTGTGCTTGGTGAAGGGGAACTCGAGGCAGGTGTCGAGATAGCTCCGCATGACGGAGCCCTCGGCGGCGCCGTAGGGCGTCTTCGACAGCTTGTTTAACTCCTTGTAGAGCTTATCCTCGACCTCCTTCGGCAGGCGGGCGGCGGCGATCTTCTCGTCGTATTCGCGGATCTCGTCGTCCTCGTCCTCGCCGAGCTCTGCCTGGATCGCCTTGACCTGCTCGCGCAGGAAGTAATCCTTCTGATTGCGGTCAATCTTCTCCTTGACCTGTGTCTGTATGTCGTGCTCGCAGGAGAGGATCATATGCTCCTCCCCGAGGGCGACGAGTAGCTTTTCGAGTCTCGTGCTCGCACGGGTCGCCTCGAGAACGCTCTGTTTGTTCTTATAGTTGATGAGTGCGCAGGACGCCACGAAATCCGCGAGCGCGAGGGGACTCTTCATCGCGAGGGCGGCAATGCGCATCTCCTCGGTGAAGGAAGGATGGATGTCCTTCAGATCCTCGAGCTGTGTCTGCACCTCCTGCATCAGGGAATCGAGCAGGAGAGAGGGACGCGGCTCTTCCTCCCGCCGCTCGCTCGCGTGAGCGACGAGGTAGCCGTCCTTCTCCGCATAGGCGTGCATCCGCACGCGGGAGATACCCTCGAAGATTACGTTCAGCGTCCCCTGCGGGGTCTTCACCACGTGGCGGATCACGGCGAGCGTGCCGACGGCGTAAAGGTCGCGGGCGGTCGGCTCCTCGACGGAAACGTCCTTTTGCGTGACGAGCAGGAGCTTTGCATCCTCCGAGGTCGCCGCGGCGGCGAACGCCTTGAGCGACGCGGCGCGGGCAAGCTCTACGGGGAGCTGTACGTCGGGAAAAGCGACGACGCCACGCAGAGGGACGACGGGGAGGATCAGCTCTCCCGTGCCTTCGCGGGCGGCGGTGCCGTTAGGGGCGGAAATCATATCGGTCATATTTTTATCGTTCTTATCGTTCATATCGTCTCCAAAATGCCGAGGGGCGGGGTTCATCCGTATGTCGGTCAAAAATATGTCATTCTATTCTATCATACATTTCCGAAAAAGTCTACACCTTTTCTTATATTTTATCGCGTTTTCAAAATATTTTAACAAATAAAAAAGGCCGACGCAACCGAAAACGGGAACGATGCCGCCCGTGGCGGGGACACCGACGCGCGTCGTGCGACGCGTGCGTTCCGATTGCGACGGCGAAGCGGGCAAAGATGCCTTTCGGCACGCCCCGAGAGTACGGCGCGGGGAGGTGGACATCATGAGCTTGATGTATCCGAGGCTCGGACTCTTGTCGTCGGTAGTTATTATACCCCATCGCGGCGGATTTGTAAAGATGGAATATTTCACAATTTTTTCGCTCGATTTTTGGTAAAAAGGGAGAAATCGTCAAAACACGAAAAAAATTCGAAAACCCCTTGACAAACGAGAAAAGGCATGATATAATAACACCATAAATTAAGCAGAATTCCGTTCTCACCATACCGCAAGGGCGCGTATGGTTCATACGTCTTCCCCTTTGCAAAGGGATGGGTGTGCACGGAGATTCTGTGCGCATTTTTTATTTTATTCGGAGGTATACAGCCATTAGCGCGAACAACACGAAGGATCTCCCCATCAATGAGGAAATCAAAGCGACGGAAGTCAGAGTGACAGGCCCCACGGGAGAACAGCTCGGCATTATGAAGATCGCGGATGCCCGTGCGTATGCATACGATCACGGCGTGGATCTCGTTCTGATCGCTCCTACGGCGAATCCGCCGGTGTGCCGCGTCATTGACTACGGCAGATTCTGCTTCGAGCGGGATAAACGGGAGAAGGAAGCCAAGAAAAAGCAGGTGATCGTCAAGCTGAAAGAGGTTCAGCTCTCCTGCCGTATCGGTCAGCATGATTTCGACACCCGTGTCAATCAGGCGAAGAAATTCCTCTCCGAAGGAAATAAGGTCAAGGCGGTGGTCCGCTTCCGCGGAAGAGAGATGTCTCACCTTGATCTCGGTCGTGACGTCCTCACGAAATTCGAGGAGGCGTGCGCCGAGTGCGGCAACGCGGAGAAGAAGCCCGTGCTCGAGGGCAGATACATGTCCCTGATCCTCGCACCGCTCAAAGCGGATAAGAAATAAAATCACATCGTTATTGTAAATTCATTTTTGAATTTTAATAAAATAATCAAGCAGGGAGAGATCCCGAAGAAGGAGAAAGAAACATGGGAAAGATCAAGACGCACAGAGCCTCTGCCAAGAGATTTTCTCTTACCGGTAGCGGAAAAATAAAGATGTCGCACAACAACCACCGTCATAACCTCGGCATCAAGTCCTCGAAGCGTAAAAGAGGACTTCGCAAGGGCGCGATTCTGAGCGAGTGCTTCGCACCGACGTACAGAACCTTGATCCGGAAGTGACCGGCAACAGAGAAAATTCGGAGGATATAAGAAATGGCAAGAATTAAGGGCGCGGTCATGACGCGCAAAAGAAGAAAGAGCACACTGAAAGCCGCGAAGGGCTACTGGGGCGCAAAGTCCAAGCACTTCAAGATGGCGAAGCAGGCCGTTCTCAAGAGCGGTAACTACGCGTTCGCCGGCAGAAAGATGAAGAAGAGAGATTTCCGCTCTCTTTGGATCACCCGTATCTCCGCTCAGGCGAAGGTCAACGGAATGAACTACTCCACCCTCATGCACGGACTCAAGGTTGCAGGCATCGACCTCAACCGCAAGATGCTCGCCGAGCTGGCTGTCTCCGACAAAGAGGCATTCGCCGCCGTGTGCGAAAAGGCAAAGGCTGCCCTTTGACCTTGATGAAAATCCCCGCTTCGTCCATCGGACAGGCGGGAATTTTCTGTTTTTAAGAGAATTTTTACGGCAGAACAACCGCTCGGCGGATTTTTGACCGAGCCGACACACAACGAAGCAAAGAAACGTTCGCGGGCGGGGCATCGGGCGAACGGCGCCTGCCCCCTATACGAGGGCACGAAGCGAACGGGAGCTCACGGGCGGAGCGGTATTGCAAATGCCCGCCTCTCACCGCCGTTATCGCGGGTCGCCTTTCGCGTCGCCCGAGTAAGGAGAGTACAGTGAAGATCGAGAATGAAATTCTGACGAGCCGACAGAACCCGAAGGTGCGCTACGCCGCCTCCCTCGCCGAGAAGAAGGGACGCGCCGAGGCGCGCGCCTTTCTTGCAGAAGGGGAAAAGCTGACGCTGGACGCCCTCGCGGCGGGAATGCCGGTGACGCACATTTACGCGATGGCGAGTCGGAAAGAGCGCCTGACGGAGAAGATCTTTCCCGCCACGGAGAAGGAAATTTGCCGCGATACCCGCTGGATCTGGCTCTCCGACGAGGCATTTTCGAAAATTTCTACCGAAAAAGCGCCGCAAGGCGTCGTAAGTGTCATAAAATATCTTGACTTTTTCCGAGAAACGGATATAATATACAAGGAAGACTTTTTTCTCGCACCGAAAGAGCGCGCGATCGCCCTCGCCGGTGTGCGCGATCCGTCGAATCTCGGCGCCGTGATCCGCAGTGCGGCGGCGTTCGGGATCGATACGATCGTCCTCTCCGCCGACTGTGCCGATGTCTACTCACCGAAGACGGTGCGCGCCGCTATGGGCAGCCTCTTCCGTGTGAAGGTCGTGACGGTCAGGGACTTTTCCTCCTTTGTCCGTGCGGCACGCGCCGCGGGACGCCGGGTTCTGTCCGCGGAGCTTTCCGCGTCCGCGCTTCCGCTGGACGAAGCGGGACTTACGGGGGAGGACATCGTCGTGATCGGTAACGAGGGGCACGGGGTCTCCGAGGAGATCTCGGCACTTTGCGACGCGGGGCTGTATATTCCCATCACCGAGAAGGCGGAGTCGCTCAACGCGTCGGTCGCCGCCTCGGTCATTCTGTGGGAGCAGAGAAAGAAATCATAAATACCGTTTGACAGATGCGTAAAAAGGAGGGAAGCCCGTGACGGATGAAGAAATGATCGACTGGATATGGCTTTCCCTTTGCTCCACGCCCGCCTCCGTCACTTTCGGGAAGCTGATCGCCTCCTTCGACACGCCCGCGGCGATCCGCGCGGCATCGGAGGAAGAGCTCGCCGCGTGCATAGGAACGCGCAGTCGCGACTATACTTTGCTATGTAACAAGGACACCTCCGAGGCAAAGCGCATCTATGACTTTTGCAGAAAATTCGACGTCGGTCTTCTCCCGTATGCCGACGGGCGCTATCCCGCCTCCCTCGCGGAGACCTATTCGCCGCCCGTGCTCCTGTATTATCGCGGTGTCCTCCCCGATTTTAACCGGCACTTCTTCGCCGCGGTGGTCGGATCGAGGCAGATGAGCGATTACGGCAAGCGCGCCGCGTTCCATATCTCCTGCGATCTTGCGCGCGCAGGCGCCGTGATCGTGTCGGGCATGGCGCTCGGCATCGACGGCGTTGCACACGCGGGCGCCCTCGCGGCAGAGGCGTCGACCGTCGCCGTCATCGGCTCGGGCATCGACGTTTGCTATCCCTCCGAGCATAAGACGCTCGCCCGTGAGATCGTCAAGAGCGGTGTCGTCATGACGGAATATCCGCCTGGCACCCCGCCGAACTACTATCACTTTCCCGCACGGAACCGCATCATCGCGGGACTTTCGGCGGCGACTCTCGTGATGGAGGGGACGGAGAAGAGCGGCGCACTCATCACCGCCCGCCATGCGAAAACGGCGGGACGCACGGTCTACGCACTGCCCGGAAATGTGGACAGCGAGACCTCGGGCGTGACCACGCTCCTTTTGAAGGACGGGGCACGGGTGCTCACCTCGGCGGACGACGTGATCCGCGACTTCGAGTATCTCTATCCCGGGGAGCTCAATCCGTTTTTACTCTCCGAGCCGTTCTCGGTGTGCACCGACGAGGTGCTCCGCCGTCTCGGCGTCGGTCTTCCGCGGGAGAGACGCTCTCTTTTCCGAAAGCGGGAGAAACCCACGTTCAACGGTGCGTTCGGTCAGAAGACGGAGCCCGAAAGAGCCCTCGCGCAAAAAGAAGACGACGGCGCCGCTATGGCAAAGCTTGCGTCCCTCGGCGAGACGGCAAAGACGCTCTACTCGCGCCTGCCCGAAGAAGGGGATCTCGCGATCGAGTCCCTCATCGGGGAGGATATGCCGCTTCGCGACGTGACGAAGACCCTGTTAAGACTCGAGATCGCGGGTCTTATCGATATGCTCCCCGGAGAACGGGTGGCAAGAAAGCACTCATAAAAAGGAAGGGGCGGCACCGCCGCCGATACATTCATGGCAAATCTCGTAATCGTAGAATCTCCGGCGAAAGCCAATACCATCAAGAATTATCTCGGCTCGAACTATAAGGTGATCGCCTCGAAGGGGCACATCCGCGACCTGCCGAAGAGCACGCTCGGCATCGATGTCGAGCACGGCTTTGCCCCGCATTATATCAATATCCGCGGCAAGGGCGACGTGATCCGCGAGCTGAAAAAGGAAGCGAAGAACGCATCGAAGATCTATCTCGCGACCGACCCTGACCGCGAGGGGGAAGCCATCTCGTGGCACATTGCGAATCAGCTCGGCATCCCCGCCGATAAGGCGTGCCGCGTCACCTTCAACGAGATCACGAAGAACGCGGTCAAGGAAGCTATCAAAAATCCCCGCATCATCAACGAGGATCTCGTCAACTCCCAGCAGGCGCGCCGCATTCTCGACCGCCTCGTCGGCTTCAGCTTAAGCCCCGTGCTCTGGAAGAACGTCAAGAGCGGACTCTCGGGCGGGCGCGTGCAGTCGGCGGCGACCCGCATCATCGCCGAGCGCGAGGAGGAGATCCGCGCGTTCGTCCCGAAGGAATACTGGACGATCGACGCGATCCTGAAAACGGACGACGGCGGCACGATCGACGCGCACCTCGTCGGCGACGCGTCGGGGAAGCTCCGCATCACGAGCGGGGAAGAAGCCGCCGCGGTAGAAAAGAAGATCCGCGAGGGCACCTTCCGCATCACACAGGTGAAGCACGCGGAAAAGCAGAAGTTACCCGCGCCCCCCTTCACGACCGCGACCTTACAGCAGGAGGCGTCGCGGAAGCTCGGCTTCCAGACCCAGCGCATCATGAAGGTGGCGCAGGAGCTTTACGACGGCTTGAACCTCGGCGCGGAATTCGGAGGCGTGCAGGGTCTTATCACCTACATGCGTACCGACTCCCAGCGTATTTCCACGGTCGCCGCCGACGCGGCGAGCGAGTTTATCCGCGAAAATTACGGGGAAGAGTGTCTGCCCGACAAGCCCCGTGTCTATAAGAGCGACGCGGGCGCACAGGACGCGCACGAGGCGATCCGCCCGTCGAACGTTCACATCCTCCCGAAGCAGGTGAGAAAGATCCTCTCGCCCGACCAGTACCGCCTTTACAAGCTCATCTGGGAGCGCTTTATCGCGAGCCAGATGGCGGCGGCGGTGCTCGATACCGTCTCTGTCGAGGTGGAGAACTCGGGCTACCTCTTCCGCGCGAGCGGATATACCGTGAAATTCCGCGGCTATATGGCGATCTACGACAACACCGAAGAGGATGATTCCCTTGCCGACGAGGTCAACTTCACAAGACTTCCGAAGGTCAGCGGCGGTGAGACGCCCGCCGTGGAGGAGATCAAGTGCGCGCAGCACTTCAGCGAGCCGCCCCCGCGCTATACCGAGGCATCCCTCGTGAAATTCTTCAAGGACAGCGGCATCGGCAGACCCTCGACCTACGCACAGATCATTCAGATCATCATCTCCCGCGGCTATGTGAAGCGGGACGGAAAGTCTCTCGTCGCCACCCCGCTCGGAGAGATCACCACCGAGTTTATGCGCCGCCATTTTCCCGAGATCATCGACTATGAGTTTACTGCGGGGATGGAGGATAAGCTCGACTCGATCGAGAACCGCAAGACGACGACGGAGGAACTGCTCGGCGACTTCTATCAGCGCTTTTCCGAGGAGCTCAAAGAAGCATCCGCCGACGAGAACAAGATCAATATCACCCTTCCCGCCGAGGAAAGCGACGTGATCTGCGAAAAGTGCGGCGCGAGGATGATCTATAAAAACGGCAGATTCGGAAAATTCCTTGCCTGCCCGAACTATCCGACCTGTAAGAACACGAAGGCGATCGATAAAAACGGGGCGCCGATCGATAAGGAAGAGAAGAAGCCCGAGCTCGCCGGCTTCCGCTGTGAGGTCTGCGGCTCCGAGATGGTCGTGCGCAACGGGCGCTACGGCACCTTCTATGCCTGCGAGCGCTATCCCGAATGTACCTTTACGAAGCAGAAGACGACCGAGCTCTCGGTCCCCTGCCCGAAGTGCGGCGGAAAGATCCTCGCTCGCCACGGAAAAGGGAAAATGCTCTTTTACAGCTGTGAGAGGTATCCCGTGTGCGACTTCTCGTCGTGGGATATGCCCCTTGCCGAAAAGTGCCCGCAGTGCGGGGAAATGCTCTATTACCGCAAGAGCCGCCGCCTTGTCCTCTGCAAGAACAAGAAGTGCGGTTACAAGCGGGAAGAAGAAATCGAAGTGGTTGAATAATTCCGCCTTCGGGCAGTAAAATGGTATCTATGGAAGAAAAAACAGTCAGGATCATCGGCGCGGGTCTCGCGGGGTGCGAGGCGGCATGGCAGGCGACACGCCTCGGCGTGTCGGTCGAGCTTTACGAAATGAAGCCGAAAAAATATACCCCCGCACACCACGCACCGACCTTTGCCGAGCTCGTCTGCTCGAACTCCCTTCGCTCTGCCGCGACGGACAACGCCGTCGGACTTTTGAAGGAGGAGCTTCGCCGTCTCGGCTCGCTCGTGATGGAGGCGGCGGATGCCACCGAGGTTCCCGCAGGCTCCGCCCTCGCCGTCAATCGAACCTTGTTTAGCGAATATATCACAAATAAAATAAGGCAGAATCCGAAAATTCAGGTCATCGAAGAGGAGGTCACCTCCCTCGATACCTCCGTTCCCACCGTGGTGGCGACGGGACCTCTGACCTCGGAGGGGCTCGCCCGTGAGATCTCCCGCCTGACGGGCGGCGGTGAGCTTCACTTCTTCGACGCGGCGGCGCCGATCGTCGATTTTGCGAGCGTCGATACAGGCATCGCCTTCTTCGCCTCCCGCTACGGGAAGGGCAATCCCGAGGACTACCTCAACTGCCCGATGACGAAGGAGGAGTACGACGCCTTCTATGACGCCCTGATCCACGCCGAGACGGCACCCCTCAAGGAATTCGACCGCGAGCTTCAGACCGATCTCACCGTGTTTGAGGGATGTATGCCCGTGGAGGTCATGGCGGCGCGCGGATACGATACGCTCCGTTTCGGACCGATGAAGCCCGTCGGGCTCCCGTGTCCCGCGACGGGAAGAGACGCTTACGCGACGGTACAGCTCCGCCGCGAAAACCGTGAGGGAACCATGTACAACATCGTCGGCTTTCAGACGCACCTGACCTTCGGGGAACAGAAGCGCGTCTTCTCGATGATCCCGGGACTTCGCGACGCCGTGTTCTTCCGCTACGGTGTCATGCACAGAAATACCTACCTCGACTCCCCGGGGAAGCTTGACGCGACCTATCGCGCGCTCGCCTACCCGAACCTGCGTTTTGCGGGACAGATGACGGGGGTCGAAGGCTATGTGGAGTCGACCGCCTCGGGCTTTGTCGCGGGGCTGAACGCGGCGCTCGCGGTACGCGGGGAAGATGCTCTCGTCTTTTCTCCCGAGACCGAGCTCGGCGCTCTCGCACATTACGTAAGTCACGGCGGGATCTCCTCGTCGTTTCAGCCGATGAATGCCAATTTCGGCATCATCGCTCCCTTAGAGAAAAAAGTGAAAGGCGGAAAGAAAATGCGAGGCGCGGCATATGCCGAGCGCTCGCTTTCCCGCATCGGGGAATACCTTTCCGAAATTCAGAGCCATGAAAATATTGATTGACGCCATGAGCGGCGACTATGCACCTCTCGAGGTGCTTCGCGGCGCCGCACTGGCAAAAAAAGAATTTAAAGAAGAGATCGTCCTCGTCGGTGACGAGAACGTCATCTCGGACATCGCGGTGAAAAACGAGGTGGACATCTCGGGGATTCCGATCCTCCACGCGCCCACCGTGATCACGATGGAGGATAAGCCGCTGACCGTCGTGCGCGAGAAGCGGGATTCCTCGATGAGCGTCGGACTCAAAACGCTCGCGGCAGGGGAGGCGGACGCCTTCGTCAGCGCGGGCAACACGGGCGCCCTCATCACGGGCGCGACCCTGATCGTCAAGCGCATCAAGGGCATCAACCGCGCTGGCATTGCGACGGTGCTCCCGTTCGACCCGCCCGTCCTGCTCATGGACGCGGGCGCGAACCTCGCCGTCACCTCCGACAACATCTGTCAGTTCGCCTTCATGGGCGCAAAATATATGGAAAAGATCTACGGTGTCGACCGTCCGAGAGTCGGACAGCTCAACAACGGCACCGAATACAATAAGGGCAACGACCTGCAAGTCGAGTCCTACCAGCTCCTCGGCGAGAGCGGGCTCAACTTCGTCGGCAACGTGGAATCGAAGGCGGTTCCGTTCAATGCCTGCGACGTGCTCGTCACCGACGGCTATACGGGGAATATTTTCCTCAAGAGCATCGAGGGCATGGGCAAGATGATGATGGTCATGCTGAAAGAGATCCTCTACACCAACATCGCGACCAAAATGTCCGCCCTCACCATGAAGGATAAGCTTCGCGACATGAAGCATAAGCTCGACGCCTCCGAGCACGGCGGCGCGCCCCTGCTCGGCATTTCCCGCCCCGTCATCAAGGCGCACGGCTCTTCGGATGCCAGAGCGATCCGCAGCGCGGTGAAGCAGGCGATCTCCTTCGTGCATACGAAGATCAACGACGACATCGCGAGCTTCGCGGAGGACTACGACGACAAGAAGCTGCTCGCCGACGCGGAGAAGATGTACAACATCTAATTTTTATAAAAAACGATCTAAAACGCTATAAAAAACGATAGAACCCTGCGCCCGTGAAGGGCGGAGGAAGAAAGGAGGCACGCGATGGCGATCGGACGGGAGATCTCCCTGCTCGAGGACAAGCTCGGTTATACGTTTTCCGATCTTTCCTATCTTGAAAGCGCGCTGACGCACGCCTCTTACGCCAACGAGAAAAATCGGAAAGGGGCACACCTGCCGTCGAACGAGCGGCTCGAATTCCTCGGGGATGCCGTGCTCGAGCTTGCGGTATCGGAGCATCTGTACACGACCTATACCTCCTGTTCGGAAGGAGAGCTAACTCGGATGCGGCAGAGCGTCGTCTGCACGGAGACGCTCGCGCGCCTCGCCGAGAAGCTCGACATCGGTGCTTATCTGAATGTCGGAAACGGGGAGGAAGAGCACGGACTGCGAACGCGGCAGAGAGTGCTCGCCAACGCGACGGAGGCGGTCTTCGCCGCCGTGTACCTCGATGCGAAGACGAAGGGGAGCGACGCGTGGCGCTCGGTGATCCTCACCCTCTTGCGGGAGGAGACCGAGGCGCAGGCGGCGGTGATCCCCGACGCGAAGACGAGACTTCAGGAGCTTGTGGAAAAGGACGGGAGCGCGACGCTCTCCTACGAGGTCACGGGGGAGAGCGGCCCCGAGCATGAAAAGACATTCACCGTCACCGTTAGGGTGAACAACAACGCGGTCGGCGAAGGCACCGCAAAGACAAAAAAGGAAGCGGAAATGATTGCCGCCCGCGCGGCACTGTCGCTATTCGGCATTTCCTGATCTTCAGAAAGGAAGAGCATATGTACTTAAAATCCCTTGAGCTTCACGGCTTCAAATCCTTCCCGAACCGCACGGTGCTGACCTTTGAGCGCGGCGCGACGGTCATCGTGGGACCGAACGGAAGCGGAAAGTCCAATATCTCGGATGCCATGCGTTGGGTGCTCGGTGAGCTTTCGAGCCGTAACATCCGCGGTACGAAGATGGAGGACGTTATCTTCGGCGGTACCGACGATCGCCGTCCGATGGGCTTTGCCGAGGTGTCGGTCACGTTCGATAACTCCGACCCCGAGAATCGGCTGGATTCCGAGTTCGACGAGGTGACGGTCACCCGCCGCTATTACCGCACGGGAGAGAGTGAATACCTCATCAACCGTCAGCCGAAGCGTTTGCGCGACATCTACGAGCTCTTCATGAACACGGGTGTCGGACGCGAGGGCTATTCCATCATCGGACAGGGTAAGGTCGCCGAGATCGTATCGAAAAAGAGCGATGAACGCCGCAACATCTTCGAAGAGGCGGCAGGCATCTCGAAATACCGCCACCGCAAGGAAGAGGCGGAGAGAAAGCTCAAATCCACGGGCGAGAACCTCGACCGCGTGAAGGATATTTTGAGCGTTCTCGAAGGACGCGTCGGTCCCCTCGAAAAAGAGGCGGAGCGCGCACGCCGCGGACTTGCCATCTATGAAGAAAAGAAGAGAGCCGACGTCTCCCTTTGGCTCTTCGATACCGAGAAGATCCGTCTCGACATCGAGGAGGCGGAGAAAGCCTACCGCCTCGCAAAGCACGAGCTCGAGATCGCGGAGCAGGTCATCTCCGACCTCGAGGCGCAGAACGATATGCTCTACGAAAAGGCGCAGGCAAACAAGCTCCTTTCGGAAAAGCTACTCGACGAGATCCACGCGAAGACCGACGAGATACATAAGATCGACAGCGCCCTCGGCGTTGCCGAGAATGAGCTCCTTCACTCGAGCGAGATGATCGGGCAGTGTGAGCTCCGCATCATCGAGATCGAACGGAATCAGGGAATTCTCAGAAATTCCGAGAAGGACTATCACGATAAGATCGACGCCCTTTGCAAAACGCAAAGCGAGTACGCGGACAAACGCCTCGAAAAGCTCGCGGAGCAGCAGAAGCTCACGGGTGAGATCAACGGCATCCGCCGCGAGCTCGAGGAGGCGCTCGACGAGCTGACGGTGGAGGAAAACGCCGCGACCGACCTGCGCGTCCGCATCGACGTTTTGAAAAATTCGAAGATCTCCGACGGCACGAGAGGTCAGGACATCCTCACCGAGATCGAAAAATACGAGACGGAAGGCAAAGAGCTGAAAGCCGATGCCGACCGTTGCGAGGAGAACGCCTCGGGCTTCAAGACGCAGATCGCCGAGAAGGAGAGCGTCATCACCGAGAACGGCGAGAAGGTCGCCTCCCTGACCGAGGAAAAGGAGCAGATCCGCGAGACGCTCGGCACCGAGACGCTCGAGAGGGACAGACTGGTTCAGCGCGCCGACGTGTTACAACGCATGAACGACCACTTCGAGGGCTATCTCGAGAGCATCAAATTCGTCATGCGGGAATACAAGGAAGGACGCATTCCGGGCGCGGGAGAGATCTACGGACCTCTTTCCACCCTGATCCGTGTCGATAAGAAATACATCGTCGCCATCGATACCGCACTCGGTACCAGCCTCCAGAATATCGTCGTCGACAACGAAGAGACGGCGAAGGCGGCGATCTACGCCCTGAAACGGGGCAACGCGGGACGTGCCACCTTCTACCCCGCAACGGCGATCAAACCCGCAAGCGAGACTCCCGAGATCCGCGAGGGAGCGAAATTCACGGGCTTTGTCGGTCGTGCGGACACCCTTGTCAATTGTGATTCGAAGTACCGTTCCGTCGTGGAGTGGCTTCTGCTTCGCACATTGGTCTTTGATAACATCGAAAACGCTTCCTTCGCCGCGAAGCGGCTTGCCTACCGCGTGAAGATCGTCACCCTCGACGGTCAGGTCATCAACGCGGGCGGTGCCTTCACGGGAGGAAGTGCAAAGCGGGACAGCGGAATTCTTTCCCGTTCCGCCGACATTGCGGGAATGCGCGCCGAGGCGCAAAAGCTCGATAAGAAGATCAAGGAGGCGGAGGACGCCCTTCGCGAGATCGACGAAGAGCTTCACGCCGCGCAGGAGCTTCTCCGCGAGGCGGAACAGCAGAAGGAACTCCTCCTGACGCTCTCCCGCTCGCAGTTTGCCGCACTCGATAACGCGAACGCGAAATACGCGGCGAACCGCAACATCATCGAAAAGCTGCGCTTCGACCTCGATAACCTCGAGGGACAGAAGACACGGGCGGAGGACGAGCTCCGCACGCTCGAGGGCGACTACGCCGCCGCACAGGAGCGCGTGGCGGGACTCAGGGAATTCCGCACGAAGAGGAGCGCCGAGATGGGCATCCTCGACGAAAAGTGTGACGAGCTTGCAGGAGAGGCGAACGACCTCTTCGTCAAGGAGACCGAGGTCAGAAAGGACGTCGAGAACGCAAGGCAGATGGCGGAAAGCGTCGCCGCGCGTATCGCCGACCTTGAAAGCGATAAGGAAAGCCAGAAGGCACGCATCGCCGAGCTTCATGCGAAGCGGGCGGGCATCGATACCACCAAGGCGGAAGGGAAGAGCGCATCCGACGCCCTCGAGAAAATGCTCGAGGAGCTGAATGCGAAGCGCCGCGAGGCGGAAAGCGGAAGCGATGAATTCGACCGCGCCCTCGCAGAGATCCGCGTCAAGTTAAAGGAAAAGAACGCGAGCAAGGACGTTTGCTACGAGGCAAGCCTCCGAAGCGAGAACCACCTGAACGCCCTGAAAGAAAAGCAGGAAAAGCTCGGCTCTCAGCTCTGGGACGATTACGAGATCACCTATGAGGACGCCGTCGCGCTCGAATATCCTCCCGTCACCGCGGAAAACCGCGATGAGGTCGCCGCCGCGCAGACCTCCCTCCGCAACAAGCTCCGTGCGCTCGGAAACTACAATCCGTCCGCCATCGAGGAATACGCCGAGGTCAAGTCGCAGTACGACGCCCTGAATACCCAGTTTACCGACCTGACGAAATCGCACGAGGAGCTTCTCGGCATCATCTCCCGACTGGAAGACGAGATGCGCGAGAGTTTCAGCACCGCGTTCGCCGCGATCAACAAGAACTTCGGTATCACCTTCCGCGAGCTGTTCGGCGGCGGTAATGCCGAGCTGTCCCTGACCGAGCCCGACGACGTTCTGACCTCGGGCATCGAGATCAAGGCGGCGCCTCCCGGAAAGATCATCAAGAGCATGTCTCTTCTGTCGGGCGGTGAGCAGTCCTTCGTCGCGATCGCTCTCCTGTTCGCCATCTTGAAGGTGAACCCCACGCCCTTCTGTATTCTCGACGAGATCGAAGCGGCGCTCGATGAGGTCAACGTCTTCCGCTTCGGCGAATATATCAAAAAGCTCGCGGGCGGCACGCAGTTCATCCTGATCACGCACCGCCGCGGTACGATGGAGGTCGGTGACCGCCTGTACGGTGTCACGATGCCGCAGCGAGGGATCTCGCAGGCGATCGAGCTGAACGTCAACGAAATCGAAGGAAAACAGAAGGAGTTACTCGATGGGGTTCTTTGAGAAACTGAAAAACGGTCTGTTCAAGACCAAAAACGCGATCGTCGGAAAGATCGACAATCTGTTCAAAAGCTTTCGCAAAGTAGATGAGGAGCTGTTTGACGAGCTCGAGGAGCTTCTCATCTCTGCCGACCTCGGCGTCGGCACGACCGAGGAGATCCTCGACGAGCTTCGCGACTATGCGAAGGAAAACAAGATCAAGGATTCCGAAGGCATCCGCGAGCACCTGTATGAAATGCTCCGCTCTCTTCTCGGAGAGCACGAGCCGCTGAATCTGTCGACGAAGCCGTCGGTCATTCTGGTGATCGGCGTCAACGGTGTGGGGAAGACGACCTCCATCGGAAAGATCGCCGCAGAGCTTAAAAGAGAAGGCAAGCGCGTGGTCGTATGCGCCGCCGATACCTTCCGCGCCGCGGCGGCGGAACAGCTTGCCGTATGGTGTGAGCGCGCGGGCGTCGAGCTTGTCAGGCAGGGCGCGGGCGCAGATCCCGCCGCCGTCGTGTACGACGCCATCGGCGCGGTGAAGAGCCGTCATGCCGACGTGCTTCTCATCGATACAGCGGGACGTCTTCACAACAAGAAGAACCTTATGGACGAGCTTGCGAAGATCGATCGCGTCATCGGACGCGAGCTTCCCGATGCGGCAAAGGAGACGCTTCTCGTTCTCGATGCCACGACGGGACAGAACGCCGTATTGCAGGCAAAGGAATTCAAGGAGACCTCGAAGATCACGGGTCTTGTCCTGACGAAGCTCGACGGCACCGCGAAGGGCGGTATCGTGCTTTCGATCCGCCGCGAGCTCGGCATTCCCGTGAAGTTTATCGGCATCGGCGAGAAGATCGACGATATGAAGCCCTTTGACGCCGACGAATTCGCCCGCGCCCTCTTCTCAAACGAAGAATAAAGGAAATACCATTCATGATCACATCAAAACAAAGATCCTACCTCCGTTCTCTCGCACACCCGCTCTCCCCGATCTTTCAGATCGGAAAGGGGGGCGTGACGGAGGAGAGCTGCCGTCAGCTTTCCGCCGCGCTCGAAGCGAGGGAGCTGATCAAGGTACGTGTCCTCGAAAACAGCGGCTACCGCCCCGCGGACGCCGCCGAAGAGATCGCGTCGGCGACGGGTGCCGAGACGGTCGGCGTGATCGGCTCGGTGCTGATCTTCTATAAAGAGTCCGAAAAAAAGAAGAGGATCGAGCTCCCATGAAAAAGGAGAGACTCGGTATCTTCGGCGGCACCTTCAATCCGCCGCACATCGGGCATCGCCACGCCGCGGAGGCATTCGTCCGCGAGGCGGCGCTCGACCGCCTTCTCGTCATCCCCGACTATCTTCCCCCGCATAAGGAATACGCGGGAGAGGTAACGGCAAAAGAACGGCTCGAGATGGCGAAACTCGCCTTCCGCGGCATTCCGCGCACCGAGGTGTCCGATATGGAGCTCTGCCGAGGAGGAAAGAGCTATACCTCCGATACGCTCGCGGCACTCGCGACGGAGGAGAGGGAGCTTCTCTTCCTGACGGGCACCGATATGTTTCTGACGCTTCCCGCATGGCATGAGCCGGAGCGGATCTTCGCCCTTGCCGAGATCGCCTGCGTCAGACGGGAAAACGACGCGCATCTCGAAGAGGAGATCGCGCGGGCGGCAGAGAACTACCGCCACACCTACGGTGCGCGCATTCTGCTTCTTTCCGCACCCGTCGTCGAGGTGTCCTCGAGCGAGCTTCGCCGCGGACTCTCCCTGCGTGAGCCGACGGTCGAGCGCCTTTTGCCCGACGAGGTGTATTCGTATATCAAAGAGCGGGGGTTATATCGATGATGATTTCCGAAGAAGACCTCTCCGCACTCTCGGAGGAGGTCGCAAAGCGCCTTTCCGAAAAGCGGTATCGCCACACGCTCGGCGTCGAGCGGATGGCAGGGACGCTCGGCAATCTCTTCTTTCCCGAGGAGAAAGTACGCGCTCTTCGCGCCGCGGCGCTCCTTCACGACATCGCAAAGGAACTGCCCGAGGAAGAGCAGCTTGCTCTGATCCGGGAAGGGGACTTTGAGGGAACGGAGGAAGATCTTGCCTCCTCGAATCTCTATCACGCCTTTGCCGCGCCGACCCTAATCCGACGGGCTTTTCCGCGCTTTGCGACGGAGGAGATCCTTCGTGCCGTCTTTTTCCATACCACGGGAGACGCGGGGATGAACACCTTCGAGAAGATCCTCTTTCTCTCGGATTTCATCGAGGAGGGACGAACCTATCCCTCCTGCGTCAGGGTGCGCGAGAGCCTTTTTGCGGCACTGTCGGACGGCACGCCGAAGGAGCGCGCCCTCGACGACGCGGTGCTCTTGACGCTTGACCTGACCGTCATTTCTTTGATCGAGAGACGGATGAGCATCAACTCCCGCACGGTGAAGGCGCGGAATTCCGTTCTTTCGGAGCTTGCTCAAAAAATGAAAAGGTAAGAAGTCCCGCTTCTTCCGATATTTGTGTCAAGTAACCCGTAAAAAATGCGGAAACCTAAGAAAAAAAGAATTTCGAGGGCTTTCGCATGAAGAAACTGCTTACGTTTTTACTCCTGATTTCTTGTTTTTTGCTTCTTTATTCCTGCAAAAAGGAAACCGTACCGACCGAAGGCAGGGCGGCGCGCGGCGGGGTGTATCTCCTCTGCGGCTTTGACGACGCGGCGGAAAATACCGACGTTCTGATCCTCTTCGGGTACGACGCGGCGGAGAATACGACGACCGCGGTGCAGATCCCGAGAGATACCTACTATCGGGCAGGCACCTCGCAGAATAAGATCAACAGCCTGTACGCCTCCTATCGCTCCCGCGGCCACGGGAAGGAGGAGAGTCTCTCTCTTCTCAAAAACGAGCTTGCGACCCTCTTCGATATCCGTATCGACGGCGCGGTGGGGCTCGGCACTTCCGCATTCCGCAAGTGCGTGGATCTGATCGGCGGTGTGACCGTCCGTGTCCCGGGCGACCTTGTGACCGTGGCGGCGGACGGCACCGAGACGGTGCTTCTCACCGCGGGCGAGCATACGCTCGACGGCGCGGCGGCGGAGACCTTCGTCCGTTATCGCGAAGGCTACGCGCTCGGCGACGTCGGACGCATCGACGCGCAAAAGCTGTTTTTGTCCGCCTTCTTCCGTAAGGCGAGGGAGAGCATCGGCGCAGATACGCTGCTCGGACTTCTCCGCGTGATGCGCGAGGAGGTCGTGACCGACGTCTCTCTCACCGATGCGGCGGGGCTTCTGCTTCGCAATTTCTCCAAATTCAAGGATACCGCCATGCGCTACGTCACCCTGCCGGGACAGTCGGCAAGGGGAGAGAGCGGACTCTGGTACTATGCGGCGAACCTTGCGGGCGTGCGTGAGGTGGCGGTGAACTACCTCTTCTCGGGCGGACATCCCGACAGAGAAGAGCGACTGACCGACGAAGGAGAGCTTGCCATCGACAACGTTTACCGCGACGGAAGGCTGTCTTACCGCGTTCTCGGGGAAAAGGAGCTTTCCGATTTGTCCATTGCCAAAAAATGACCTGAAAGGAAACCGATATGAATCCTGTCAAGACCGACGATCTCGGGCACACCGACTCTCTGACCCTCGCCCGCGCCGCCGCACGCCGCCTTCTCGAACGGAAGGCGGGGGCGGTCGCGATGTATCGGGTGAGCGACGTCACCACCGTGACCGATTATTATATCAACGCGACGGGGCGCTCCTCGACGCAGGTCGGCGCCCTCGCCGACGATGTGGCGGAGGCACTCGCCCTACGGGGTAGAGACGCCCTACGTATGGAGGGGCGCGCGGGAGGCGCGTGGGTGCTTGTCGATTACGGCGACGTGATCGTCAATGTCTTCGATCCTCCGTCCCGTGAGCTTTACCCTCTGGATCGCCTCTTTCCCGCAGAGTGTGCGGTAGACATATCCGACCTCGTAAAAGAGGTCGACGAAACATTCGATATCAATAGGAAGGGTTGAACATATGCAATACGATTATTCGCGCATCGAGAAAAAGTGGCAGGCTCGCTGGGAGGAAGCCAAGGCGTTCTCCGCCAAGCAGGATTTTACGCTGCCGAAGTATTACGCGCTCGTCGAATTTCCCTATCCCTCGGGACAGGGGCTTCACGTCGGACATCCGCGTCCGTATACCGCCCTCGACATCGTGTCGAGAAAGCGGAGAATGCAAGGGTATAACGTCCTTTTCCCGATGGGATGGGACGCCTTCGGACTTCCGACCGAGAACTATGCCATCAAGAACAAGATCCATCCGAAGCTCGTCACCGAGCGCAACGTCGCGCATTTCAAGGCACAGCTGAAGCAGCTCGGGCTTTCCTTCGACTGGGATCGCGAGATCAATACCACCGACCCCGAATATTATAAATGGACGCAGTGGATCTTCCTTCAGCTTTTCAAGCACGGACTCGCCTACAAAAAGGAAATGGCGGTAAACTTCTGCACCTCCTGTAAAGTCGTGTTGGCAAACGAAGAGGTCGTGAACGGCACCTGCGAGCGTTGCCATTCTCCCGTTATCCGCAAGGTGAAGAGCCAGTGGATGCTGAAAATCACCGAATATGCCGATCGCCTGATCTCCGACCTCGACGGTCTTGACTACATAGACAGAGTCAAGACACAGCAGATCAACTGGATCGGAAAGTCCACGGGCGCGGAGATCAACTTCGAGACCACGGCGGGTGATACCCTGACCGTCTATACGACGCGGTGCGACACGCTCTTCGGCGCGACCTACATGGTCATCGCGCCCGAGCACGCCTACGTCGATAAGTGGCGCGACAGGATCGAGAACTTCGACGAGGTGACGGCATACCGCGCCGAGGCGGCGAAAAAATCCGATTTCGAGCGCACCGAGCTCGTGAAGGAGAAGACGGGCGTCGAGCTTCGCGGCGTGCGCGCGATCAACCCCGCGACGGGGCGCGAGATCCCGATCTTCCTCTCGGACTACGTGCTCGCGGGCTACGGCACGGGCGCCATCATGGCGGTCCCCGCGCATGACGAGCGGGACTGGGAATTTGCGAAGAAATTCGGACTTCCCATCGTAGAGGTCGTCGCGGGCGGAGACGTGCAGAACGCCGCCTTCACCGACGTGGCGAGCGGAAAGATGGTCAACTCGGGCTTCCTCGACGGCATGGAGGTCGCGGATGCCAAGCGCGCGATGATCCGTTTCCTCGAGGAGCGTGGCATCGGGAAGGAAAAGGTCAACTTCAAACTTCGCGACTGGGTCTTCTCCCGTCAGAGATATTGGGGTGAGCCGATCCCGCTCGTCGAGTGCAAGACGTGCGGATGGGTTCCCGTTCCCGAGGAGGAGCTTCCTCTCAGACTTCCCGAGGTCGAGTCCTACGAACCGACCGAGACGGGCGAGTCCCCGCTGTCTCTCATGACCGATTGGGTCAATTGCACCTGCCCCCGTTGCGGCGGACGGGCACGCCGTGAGACGGATACGATGCCGCAGTGGGCGGGCTCTTCGTGGTACTTCCTCCGCTATTGCGACCCGCACAACGACAAGGAGCTTGCCTCGCGTGAGGCGCTCGCCTATTGGATGCCCGTCGATTGGTATAACGGCGGTATGGAGCATACCACCCTGCACCTTCTGTATTCCCGCTTCTGGGCGAAATTCCTTTACGACATCAACGTTCTTCCGTATAACGAGCCGTACAAAAAGCGTACCAGCCACGGCATGATCCTCGGCGAGAACGGGGAAAAGATGTCGAAGTCCCGCGGCAACGTCGTCAATCCCGACGACATCGTGCGCGACTACGGCGCCGATACCATGCGCCTTTACGAAATGTTCATCGGTGACTTTGAGCAGGCGGCGCCTTGGAACCCCCAGTCCATCAAGGGCTGTAAGCGCTTCCTCGAGCGTTTCTTCAACCTGACCGAGATCGCGTCGGGGCACGGCGTGACCCCCGAGCTCGAGCGTCCCTTCCATAAGACGATCAAGAAGGTCGGCGAGGACATCGAGGCGGTGAAATTCAATACCGCGATCGCCGCGATGATGGCGCTTTTGAACACCATCACCGAGGTCGGAAAGCTCACGAAGGACGAGCTTGTCACCTTCGCTCGTCTCTTGTCCCCCTTCGCCCCGCACGTCGCGGAGGAGGTCAACGAGATGATGGGGGGTCACGATCTCGTCTCTCTCGCTCCGTGGCCGACCTACGATGAAGAAAAGACGGTGGACGATACCGTCGTCCTCCCCGTTCAGGTGAACGGAAAGGTGCGCGGCACCGTCACGGTGGCAAAGGACGCGGATAAGGACACGGTTCTTGCCACCGCCCGTGAGATGCTCGGCGCCGCCCTCGAAGGGAAGACGGTGGTCAAGGAGATCGTCGTCCCCGGAAAGATCGTCAACCTCGTGGTGAAATAAACAAACAAAAAAACGGTTGCTCTTCCTCTTTGGGTAAGAGCAACCGTTTTTGTATCATTTTTTCGTGGCATTCAGCGCATATTGCTTCGGCGTTTGTCCCGTGTAGTCCGAAAACGCGCGGTAAAAGGAGCGCGCCGTCGAAAAGCCGCAGCGCGCCGCCACCTCCTCGACGGAGAGTTCCCCGGACATGAGAAGAGGGAGCGCCGCCTCGAGCCGCAGGGCATTCAGGTATCGGCAAAAGCGGATGTTCAGCTTCTCGCAGAAAATATGCGAAATATAACTGCGGCTGAAAAACAGCGCCTCTGCCACATCCTCGAGATGAATATTCTCCCTGAAATGCAGACGGCAATAATCGAGGATCGCGTAGATGGCGTCGTGCCGCACGCTTTCCCGCCGTCGGCTCCCGCATACCTCGAGGAGCTTTGCGGAAAGCAGAGAAAGATAAGCCCTTTTGACCGCGGGCGAGGAGGAGTCGTATTGCGCGAAGATCTCGTCCGTCAGGTTCGGGATCGTCGTGCCTTCCTGCATCTTTTCGGTAATATGCGGAGAGGCGGGCAACTGCCCGGTCAGTGCGGTCGTGAGATCGGGCACGTCTTCGGGGAGGAAGATGAGCTTTTCGACCTCCACCTCTCCGTCGACCGTATAGCTGTGTATGACGTCGGGAAACACAAGGATCAGATCCCCCGGACGCATGGCGTAAGAGACGCCGTTCAGCGTTGCCGTGGCGGTGCCGGAAAGCAGTCTGACGACCTCCGCGGCATGGTGCAGGTGCGGCGGATAGGCGAGAATGTGATTGTGCAAAAGCAAAGGCTTCGTGTGTATCTGATGAAAAAACGGCATGGCTTCTCCCGTCCGACAGTGATATTTTTGTCACAAAATATGGCATCATCGCCTTGTATTATAGCACAAAAGGTGATACAATGCAAGATGAGAGGTGATTTTTATGAAGCAAACGCAAATAACTTCGAAGGCAGAGCCCGTATACGTAGAGGGCGCGCCGATCAACGGGTACCACGGCTATCTTCGTCCGCAGGATTCCGAAAAGGCAAGACGGCGGGGCGACCTTTGCGCCGAGGAAGTGAAGGAGAATATCATCGCAGACTTCGAGAGAAGCGAGGCGGATGCGAAACGGGACGGCGGCGTGCCCGATCGGATGGTGCATGTCTCTACCTTCGTAAAGCTTTGCGATACTATCTATATGACATATTACGCGAACGACTCGACGGCGGAGGAAGATCCTGCCTTTCAGGAAGCAAGACTTGTCTATTGCAAGGAGAGTGCACCCACCGAAAAAACCTTCCTCAGACTTCAACGGGTAGGGGAGCGTTGCTTCGGAAAGACGGTCACCGCCGTCTATGATACGATATTGATGCAGAAGGACGAGAGGGAACTCATTCTTTTGTGGACGGCGGCGCTCGACGGGGAGTATTACCGCCTCTATCGCACCTATGATACGGTGACACGGACGCTCGGCGAGATCGGGATCAACCGCCTGCGGGTCGGAAATGTCGAGAGATCCTTTTCGACCGAGGGAATCCGAGAGGCACTTGCCGAAAATCGGATCCCGCAAAAGCGTATGTTCACCGACATCGGGATCATGCAGAAGGTGTCGGAGCGAGTCGAAAACGGCGAGACCTATTTCTATACCGGCGCGTACTCGGGGTATCTGAATTTTATTATCAAGAGTCGGGACTTTATCACGTGGGAATACGTTGCCGCGCCCGATTTCGTGAATTTTTCCAAATGGGAGAACGCCACCTACGTGTGGGAGGACCGCGTATACTATTTTGTCAGGCAGACGGATTGCGAGCAGGGCTTTCTCACCTTTTACGATCTGAAAACGCATCGGTGGCAGTCACCGACCCTGATTTCCGATTGCGGCTCCCGTGCGGACTTCGTTTTCGACGGGGAAGCGCTGTATCTTATCTGCGCACCGATCGATCGGAACGGCTTCGGTATTCTGCGGGTGTGCCCCGAGGATCTTGCGGGGAGCCTTCCCGTCCTTGTGGCGGATATGAAGGAGAGCTGCTTTTACCCCTTCGTTCGCATCGAGGACGGGCAGGCATACATTTCCTATACGGTAGACAGAAAGCATATCCGCCTTTCACGCTTTTCTCTTGCGCGTTACGCGGAGGAGGCAAGCCGTGAGTAAGCACTCCCGATGGTTCGAGTTTTTACGCTATCTTTTCTGGGCGGCGGCGACGACGGGCGTCAGCTGGCTTTCCTATACGGCGTTCGCCAATCTGTTCAGGATCTTCGGAATGCCTGACACGGTGCTCGTGACCGTCTCCAATGTCCTCTCGTGGATCTGTGCCGTCACGTTTTCGTATCTTGTGAACCGACTGCGCGTCTTTCACAGCGCCGCACGTTCGGCGGGAGAGCTCCTTTCGGAGGCGGCGAAATTCTACGGCTTCCGCCTTGCCGTCGGCGTGGTCGAGATGGGATCGGTGCCCTTTCTTGTATGGCTCGGCGTCGACGGCAACGTCCTCGGGGCAAAGGGAATGGTGGCAAAGATGATCTCCACCCCCTTGATCATCCTCTTAAACTACCTGATCGGTCGCTTCTTCGTCTTTCGGAAACAAAGGGAAGCGCGGGTCGATGCGAAAAAGTCGCGGGAAAATACTTAAAACTCAAAAAACGGCTTTCCCTCCGTCCTGCCTCGGACAGAGGGAAAGCCGTTTTTTGAGAAGCTCGCCCCGTCAGAAAGGAAAGAAGGGAGCGAAAAACAGCGAATAGCAGACCAAGGAGCAAAACGAAAGGATAAGTCCCGGGATCAGGTGATACCCCCACAATGTCATCTCCAAGATCGTCAATATCGAAAAGATAAGCCCGAGCGCCAAAAATACGAAGCTGAATTTCAGACTGAACCAATGCCGCTCCTTATCCCAGATCTTGCCTTTGATTTTCATATTTCACTTTCCCACGCCGCAGAGAAATCCGCTTTTCGCATTTTCTTCCGTATCGTCCGATTCGTCGTAGGCGTCATAGGGCGCGGTCGGATCGTGCACCTTTTTCTTAAAGGGAGAGCAGAGCTTGTCTTTGTGTGCAAAAGCGAATTCGAAATTGTCCGCAAAGCCCGTGTGTCCCGTGATGAACAGCGGTCGGACACCCGCCTTTTTGAGCTTTTCTTCCAGAAGGGCGAGGGACTTTACCGCCAGCTTGTTGTTTTCCGCCAGCGCGGAGATGAAGCTGTATCCGCCGTCCGCGCCAAACCACAGGGTGTCCCCGGTAAACAAATATTTGTCATCGATAAGGTAGACCATATGTCCCCATGTGTGCCCCGGGACAAGGAAGCATCCGATCTTGATGTCGTCGATGTACAGGATCTCGCCGTCCTTCAGGAGCCGCTTGTCGTTATCGATCGTTACCTGCGGCAGCTTATAGAGATGATAGATCACCTTCCTGCGCACCTCGCCCGTCAGATAGCGGTTTTCGATCTCTCCGATATACAGCGTGGCATTCCGAAAGAGCCCCGGGCTGTCGGACTCGACCGCACCGACGTGGTCGGTGTCTTGATGCGTGATGAGAATGTGCCGTATCGAATTCGGGTCGATACCGAGCCACCCCATTTTTTCGGCAAGGCGGTCGTAGTTATATCCCGCGTCTATCATGATCGTCGTATCGCCTTTGCGGTAGAAGAAAATGTTTGTCACCCATTCCCGCACGCAGGCGACGTTTTCGTCGATCCACCCGGTGTTCAGCGGCTTGAAGATCTCCTTGCCGCGATACATTTTGCTCATACTCTTTCTTTGAAATTCGGTTGCTTTTTTCGACATATTTTTTCTCCTTCGCACCCGTCGTTTAGGAAAGCCCGTTGTGACGAAAATATTCGTCTTTTTTATAAGGCTTTGATCTCGTTACGGATAGTATAGCATACTTTTTCCGTATTTTCAATGGGTCGATCCTTCTTTGTTGCCCGTAATGTAGTAGTCGCAATACTCCCCGCCGTCCGCAACTGATCCTGTTCCGTGTGTTGGGATGGGTCGTAGCAAAATCAGTCGGAAACTGAAACATAAGAGCCTGATGATCGTGCTGATTTCGCTCATGGTGATCGGCGTATACTATTTTGTATATTTCAAGGCGCTGAGCGCGATTCAGGATCTGCTGGCGAATGCCGCGGATTACGGCGCGAAGATCAAAGGTGCCGCCTATCCCGTGTACCTGTTTGGCAGTGTCGGCGTTGGAAACGTCATGGCATCCGTCATTGTCTCTGCGGCGGTTGCGGTGCTGTTTTGCCTTATGTGGGTGTTGCTTTCCCGAAGCTTTTTGCAGATTGCGACCTCTACGGGAAAATCGGTTCGCAGAGAATATCGGGAGCTGCAAGGCGGGCAACGCGGCATCGACACAGCATTACTGTGTCGGGAATTTTCCCGTTTCGCCGCAAGCCCCGGCTATATGCTGAACTGCGGTCTCGGTACGTTTCTTATGCCGCTTTGCGCGATCATTCTGCTGTGGAAGGGCGGTGAGCTGTTTGCCGTGCCGGGTGCCCTGTTCGCCGAAACGACAGGCGCCGCACCGTTGCTTCTGTGCGTGGTGCTTTGCGGTCTTGCATCCATGAATTTCATGACAGCGCCTTCTGTATCTCTGGAGGAAAAAAAGCCTTTGGCTTTTGCAATCTCTTCCGGTGGAACCTTTGTGGGTGTAAATCTGTTTCTGTCCGTGTTGATCTGCCTGTGGCTGCGAGAAAAAGGCGTTGCCCGTTTCTCGGCTCTGTGACGGCTCCACAAAGGCGGAAGTTGCCGCTCACTTAAAGCACGGAATGTATCGGACGGCGCCAAAAAGGAAAAAATACGAAGAAAGGAAGTCTTAAAGTTGAATCACAATTTGTTTGTCATAGAACGCGCACGACCGGAGGAGGCAGCCGCGCTGTTGGATTATCTGAAAATCATCGGCGGGGAAACAGACAATCTCAGCTTCGGTGCGGAGGGAGTGCCGCTTAGTATCGAAGAAGAACAAGCCTACCTGCGTGCGCAGTGCGATTCGGCGGACAATGCGCAGTATTTTGCCAAAGCGGATGGTGAGATCATCGGCACGGCAAGTCTGAACCGCAGAAGCAATCGCATGAGCCATCGCGGGGTATTCGGTATCAGCCTGAAAAAAGCATGGTGGGGCTGTGGCGCGGCATCTGCTCTGATGGAGGCAATTCTTGCCTTTGCCAAGGAGAACGGATTTGAGCAGTTGAATCTGGAGGTGCGCAGCAGCAACGCCCGCGCCATCCGTCTGTATGAGAAATACGGTTTTCGAAAGCTGTGTACTTTTCCTCGTTTTTTCAAGATCAACGGAGAATATATTGATTTTGACCTGATGAATCTCGAGCTGAACGAAGCAGACGACAGGGCAGAGAAAGTGCCGATAGCATTTTGTTACCCGTCTGTGTAATGCTTGGAATTCCCGCGCCTTGCACCATTCTTTCCGCGCGCTTTTGTCGACGGGAAGCATAAAACAATGGATTCACGGGCACGAAAAAAAGAGAGATAACACGATGGTTATCCCTCTTTTTTATATTTAATCGAGGATATTCCCGTCCGTGGAAACGGTCACGACCTGCCACGGGATAAACTTCCCGCTCTGCCGCAATGCGGTTTTTGCCGCCTGTTCCAGCCCGCCGCAACAAGGGACCTCCATGCGCACGACGGTCACGCTTTGAATGTCGTTGTTGCGAATGATCTCGGTGAGCTTCTCGGAATAGTCCACGCCGTCTAATTTGGGACAACCGACGAGCGTAATATGCCCCTTGATAAAACGCTCGTGAAATGCCGCGTAGGCATACGCCGTGCAGTCTGCGGCGATGAGTAGCTTGGCGCCGTCAAAGTAAGGCGCGTTCACGGGGACAAGCTTGATCTGTATCGGCCATTGGGAAAGACGGCTTTGCATCGGAACGGGCGCCGCCTCGACATCGGACGGCTCCGCGTGTCGGATCGTCTTCATCCGCATTCCGGGACAGCCGCCGTGAAGACGCATACCTTCTTTTTGCATCTTCTTTTGCTTATTTGCCAGCACCGCCGCCTCGTCATAGGCGGCAGCCTCGCGTTCCACGAAGGAGATCGCTCCGGTAGGGCAGGCTGGCAGACAGTCACCCAGTCCGTCACAGTAATCCTCCCGCATCAGCTTTGCTTTTCCGTCTACCATGGCGATAGCGCCCTCGTGACAGGCGGCGGCACAGGCACCGCAACCGTTGCATTTGTCCCGATCGATCTCAATAATTCTTCTTTTCATAACAGAGCCTCCTTGCTTTTCTGCCTGTATTATAGTATAATGGAATCAAAAAGTCGGTTGAAATTTCAACGAACGAGGATTCTTATGAAAAAATTTTTACAAGTCATCTCTTCCTCCAAACTCTTTTCGGGCATTTCCGAGGACGAGCTCACGGCAATGTTCTCTTGTCTCGATGCGAGAAAGGAAGATTTTCCGAAGGAAGCCTTCGTGTTGCACAGCGGCGACGCCGTAGGGTCTATCGGTCTTGTGCTGTCGGGACGTGTTCTGATCGTGCAGGACGACGTTTGGGGAAATCGCAATATCCTTTCCAAAGCGGGGGCGGGGCAGACCTTTGCCACCGCATTTGCCTGCGCACCGAAATCCGTGCTGAATGTGGATGTCATAGCGGAAACATCGGTCACCGTCATGTTTTTGAACGTAGACCGCATCCTGAATGTATGCCCGTCTGCCTGCACACATCACAGCCGAATGATCCGGAACATCCTCGGCGAGCTTGCCGAGAAAAATCTGCGTTTCGGCGAAAAGCTTGAGCATATGGGACAGCGTACCACACGCAGAAAAGTCATGTCCTATCTTTCCTCGGAAGCAAAGCGGCTCGGAACCTACGAATTTGACATTCCGTTTTCCAGACAGCAGCTCGCGGATTACCTCGGCGTCGAGCGCAGCGGACTGTCGTCGGAGCTCGGAAAAATGCACGGCGAGGGGCTGATGGATTTTCACAAAAATCACTTTGTGTTGAAGGTGTGATCGGCCTTTCGGCTTTTCAATGGTTGATATCTAAGGCAAAACAAAAAGCCACGCCGCGCTCGATCGGCTGGCGGGTTTTTGTCGGTATGGTTTTATGATGTCGGAATAGGGAATTGTCGGAGAGCACTTTTCAGAATTGAGATTTTAGAAGATAGCCCCTCTCCGATGCTTCGGGAGCGGATTCGAACTCTTCTCAAAACTTCGCGAGGCGAAGTTTATTCATTCCCTCGAAGGTGTGGCTTTCGGTGCGTTTTTTGTGCGTCGGTACGTTTGGAGCGTATGACTGTTTAACAGGCGAGAGGGAATGAAGTCGCCGGTCGCCTCTCTCCCGGACACGCAAAAAAAGAGAGATAACGCAAGGGTTATCTCTCTTTTTTTGGCGCGCCCAGGAGGATTCGAACCTTCGACCTACCGGTTCGTAGCCGGGCACTCTATCCACTGAGCTATGGGCGCATACCTATGGAGCGAGTGATGGGAATCGAACCCACGCGGCCAGCTTGGAAGGCTGGAATTCT
>CAVEOF010000012.1:0-10241 GCA_963617165.1 Coriobacteriaceae bacterium
CACAGGTTCTGCTGGATATCCTTTTTTTACCGAAAAAGTAAATGCTGTTGCCCTGTGGTATAATCGTTTCAAAATCAAAATACCAATGCAAGGTTAGGAGGTATTTTTGTTATGAAGACATCCAAATGTCGCACGTTTTTCGTCGCGTTCTCTCTTCTTTTGGTCGTCGCCGCTCTGCTCGCCATCGGCATCGTGACGGCAAAGGCGGGAGCCAATACGATAGACAACATTCTGCCGGACGGCGGGATCCGCTATACGCGCCTTGACACGCTGACCGCCGTCAGCTCTTCCGATAAGGCGGAGAGTGCCGATCCGCAGGCGTTTGCCGACCTCTCCACGCTCGAGCTTCTGAATCGGGTCTTAAGCTTTGAGGATGTCGGCGGATACGTCATGTTCAAGTCTACCCGTACTTACACCGAGACCGATGTCACGCACATTGCCAAGGACAACGCCTTTCTGGCTCTCGTGGCGCGGGAGGATTATGCCGATGTGCTCGAGCTTTTCGCCGCCAGCAGACAGGACGGAGAAAATATCGGCGCCATCGCCTCGGAAGCATTGCCGTATGTGACCCTGCATCCCATGACCCTTGCGGCTCTGCGCGGAAGAACGCTGACGCCCGAGTTTGCGTCTTATATCCGCACGGCGCTCGATACCGTGGGTCTCACCGAAAAATAAATCGTAGCAGAGAAGACCTCCCGTCGCGAAAAGTCGCCGACGGGAGGTCTTCTATATTTTTATGGAAGGAATTTAAGAATGACAGCTTTCGAGAAGGGAAAGCCGCTTTGAGGAATAGCGGTACGCCTTTTCAAAGTCGCAGAGCTCCTGATAACAAAGCTGGAGGTCGGTATACACGCCGAGCATCACGAAGACCTGATACGTCTCACGTGACTTGTTTTCCTCGAGTGTGAGCAGGTGGGGGATCGCTTCGGCGTATTTTTTTTGTTTGATGAGACGCTTCGCCTCCATGTGCTCGCGATAGACGGGATCGGTGAAAAACCATGAAGCATCGAGCGTCACGTAATGAAAGAAATCGCTCTCGCACCCCGCACGGAGCGGTGCCTCGTAGCTCTCCGCCTCGAATTCGAGAAGAGGGGTCGTGATGTTGTGCGCCACGGCGGTGTACAAGGGGAGCAACGCTCGGATCTTTACGGTGTCATATGATGTTTTGGCTATATATTGCTTGGCAGAATTGAAATCGGCGAGTGCGGAAGTCAGGTTTCCCATGCGGGTATGACGCCTGCCGCGCTCGAAATACGAAAAGGCGAGAAGGTATGCCGTCTCGTCGTCCTCGCCCCCGAGCTTTGTGAGCGTGCGGATGCATTCTTCATACCGTTCCGCGGCGAACGCACGCCGCACGGCGGGCATCCGTTCTTCCTTCAGATAGACGAACGGATCGTCACCCTCCGAGAGAAAGTATGCGAGCGGAAGCTCGAGCTTCTTCGCGATCGCGGTGAGCGTCTCAAAGGACGGGGAAGCCGCGCCGCTCTCGATTAGGCTCAGCATGTTCCGCGTCACGGCGTCTCCCGCGACCTCGGCTTGTGTCATGCGGCGGTCGCTCCGCGCCTTTTTGATCTTTTCTCCGAGCGTCACTCGTCATCATCTCCTTTTCTGTGAAGTGCGGGGCGGGACAGCTTCAGATCGGCGAGGGGATTTTGCTCCATCGCCTCTTCCATGTTTCGGTTGACGACATGGGTGTAGATCTGGGTGGTGTTGAGCTGTTCGTGCCCGAGGATCTCTTTCAGAACGCGGATATCCACCTTTCCCGATTGATACATCAGTGTGGCGGCGGTATGGCGCAACTTATGGACGGAGAGCCCGCGGTTGCCGAGTCCGGCGAGATCGAGGTATTTATAGACGATCCATTGCACGGTCTTGACCGAGATCCGTTGCTCTCTGCCGCTCAAAAAGAGCGCATTGTCGCTCGTGCGCACGTGCTTCGGGTCGAGCCTTACGCGCAGGTATTCGCGGATGGCGCGCCGCGCCGCGTCGTTCAGGTAGACCATGCGCTCTTTGTTGCCTTTTCCGAGCACCTTTACGACGGTAATGTCCGAGTCGAAGCTGTCGAGCGTCAGCCCGACGAGCTCGGAGAGTCGCATTCCCGTATTCAGAAACAGGGTAATGATCGCGTAATCCCGCACGCAGGTCTTCGATTCGGTGTCAGAGCGGACCGTCTCGAGGAGCGTGACCGCCTCGGAATAGGTCAGATATTTCGGGAGTGCTTTCTTCGGTTTCGGACCCTCGATGTCGGCGGTCGGATTTTTTTCGATCAGATGCTTCTTGCCGTGCAGATAATGATAAAACGATTTGAGGGAGCTGAGCTTGCGCATACGGGTCGTCGGCGTATTTTCACGCTCGAAGCCTGCGTACATGAGAAAATCGATGATGTACTGCGGCGTGACGGCGGCGGCATCCGCGAGAGTGATGCCCGAGATGTCGATCTTCTCGAATTCCTTTTCGTCGGGAGAAAGCCCGTCCCGCTTGACGATATAATATCGAAAAAACGTGCGCAGATCGAGCAGATATTCGCATACCGTCTTTTCGCTGTTGCCGCGGATCACCGCGACGTGCGAGGCATACTCCCGCAGAACGGGCGGAAAATGTCGGAATTCGTCGCTTTTGAATGTCAAGGTCGCCATGGTCGCTCTGCCTTCCCTTTCCTTTTCTCTTATCTTCTATTATACAAAATTTTTTACGGTTTTAGTGGATAAAGTGTAAACATTTACGCGAATCTCTTGTTTTTTTCTCCCGCGTGATTATAATGAAAACAAGAGCAAAAAAAGAAAAAGGGTATCGTATGAAGTTTTTGAAGGAAAATTCCTATGACATTGTGCGACTGTTTATCAATCAGATCGGCATTGCCATCTTTTCGCTTGTCCTGTATTTTGCCGCCGCGCAGGCAGGGGACGACGGCATCTCTTTGATCATTTCGGTCGTCATTTCGGCGTTTGCCACCTGCTTTTATATGGTCTTGATCTATACGGCGACATGGGATCTCGGTGCGAAGGACAGGATCCGCATCGACGCGGGACGCATGACGGAGATACGGCATAAGGGCATTTTGCTTTCTCTCGCCGCCAATCTGCCGAATTTTCTTTTCATTCTTCTCTCGCTCATCGGCAAGGGCTTCTACATGCTCGGTCTCGGCGACGGCTTCGACACGCTCTTCGCGTTTGCCAACCTGATCTTACGTTTCGGTGCCGCCTCCTACCTCGGGATCCTGCGCGGCGTGTTTGCCTCTCTCGCGGAGTCGGCAGATCTTTACTACCTCTTGCAGACGATCGGGTTCCTTGTCCTGATCTCGCTTCCGTGCCTCGCGGCGGAGATCGGCTATCGCTTCGGCTCGAAGAACCTTCGCATTTTTTCTCCTCCTACGAAAAAAGAGAAATAAGTCATAAACCAAAGAGATCCCCCATAGTATCGTGTGAAGACCATACGAGGCTATGGAGGATTTTTTATGCGGATCTTTACCCTGAATCTGAGAAAATGCTTTCCGCTCGTCGCGTTGCTGCGGACGACGGCGCTCGCGGCGGCGTTCTTTTTCGCGTTATATCTTTTCATCGGGAACAGGGCGGATGCCGTTCTGTATATCGATGCCGCTACGGGAGAGGAGAGCTCACGCACCGTGATCCTCGACGCGGGACACGGCGGAGAGGACGGCGGCGCGGTCGGTGCGGACGGCACGCAGGAAAAGGATCTGAATCTCGAGCTTACCTTAGCGCTCGGCGAGCGCCTGTCGGAGCTCGGGTATACGGTCATTTATACGCGCACCGACGACCGCCTCCTGTATACCGAGGAGGAAAACATCAAGGGTATCCGAAAGATCTCGGACTTAAAAAACAGATGTAAAATCGCGGCAGAACACAAGGATGCTCTTTTCGTCAGCATTCATATGAACACCTTCGGACAGTCGAAATACAGCGGACTTCAGGTCTTTTATTCTCCCGTCGCCGAGGGGAGCGAAAAGCTCGCGAGGTACATTCAGTCCGAGGTGTGCGAAGAGGTGCAGACGGAAAATCACAGGAAGATCAAGAAAGGAAAGGACATCTACATTCTCGAGCATACCGAGAATGTCGCCGTCCTCATCGAGTGCGGATTTCTCTCCAATCCCGAGGAATGTAAAAAACTTTCCGAAAAAGAATATCGGAAACGGTTGAGTTTTGCCATCGCTTGTGGTATGATTAAATACGAAGAAGAAATCGCGGCGGCAACGTCCCGATAAAATCAGAATGAAGGATGTCAAAAAAATGAAAGCACCGAAGATCCAATATGTCTGCCGCGAGTGCGGCAATGTCAGCATCCGCTGGCTCGGCAGATGCCCCGAGTGTCAGGCATGGAACTCGTTTGACGAGGTGGAGGTCCGCGAGGATGCCAAAAAGAGCGCCGCTCGTACCCTTCCCGTCGCCCATGCCGAGAAATTTTCCGAGCTGACCCTCCCATCCTGCGTGCGGACGGGAACGGGAATGGAGGAGCTTGACCGCGTTCTCGGCGGCGGACTCGTCGATCGCTCGGTCGTCCTGCTCTCGGGAGAGCCGGGCATCGGAAAATCCACCCTTCTTTTGCAGATCTGCTCGGAGCTGTCGAAAACGCGGCGCGTTCTCTACGTTTCGGGAGAGGAATCCAAGGGACAATTGAAGCTGCGCGCCGACCGCCTCGGGATCCACGGCGACGAGATCTATCTTCTGACCGAGACCGATACCGAAGCCATCGTCGCCGAGTGCGACGCACTGAAGCCCGATGTCATCATCATCGACTCGGTGCAGATGCTCTCGAGTCCCACCGTGACCTCCGCCCCCGGAAGCATCGCGCAGGTGCGTGAAGGCGCTATGACCTTCATCGAATACGGAAAGAGCAAGGGCGCCGCCGTCTTTCTTGTCGGACACGTCAACAAGGAGGGCGGGATCTCGGGGCCGAAAATTCTCGAGCACATGGTCGATGCCGTCTTGTACTTTGAAGGGGAACGCACGAACTCCTACCGCATCATCCGCGCGATCAAGAACCGCTTCGGCTCGACCGACGAGATCGGCGTGTTCGAGATGAGCGAGCACGGACTCGTCGAGATTCCGAACCCGAGCGAGGTCATCATGGCACAGCGACCGAAAAATACGAGCGGCTCTTGTGCCGGATGCGTCATGCAGGGCACGAGACCCATCATCTCAGAAATTCAGGCACTGGTGACGAAGACCTCCTATCCCGCCGCGAAACGGACGGCGGACGGCTTCGATTATAACCGCATGGGACTGCTGATCGCCGTCCTCGAAAAGCGGATGGGGCTTAAATTCTACGAGAACGACGTTTACCTCAATGTCGCGGGCGGGATCCGCCTCGACGAGCCGAGCGCCGATCTCTCCATCGCCATGGCACTCATCAGCGGTATCACCGACCGCGTGGTGCCCGACGATCTCATCGCCTTCGGCGAGATCGGACTGTCGGGCGAGGTACGCGCCGTCTCGCACATCGATTACCGCGTTAAGGAGGCGATCCGTCTCGGCTTTACAAAGATCGTTCTGCCGAAGACCTGCCCCACCTCGCATCTGAAGGTGCCGAAGGGCGTCGAGCTCATCGGGATCTCCAACATCTATCAGGCACTCGCCGCCATGCACCTCAAAAAGGCGGACGAAGCCTGACCCGAAGAGCAAAAACCTCCGCATCCGTCGCGCATCGAATCGCAAAAACGGATGCGGATTCTTTATCCGCAAGGCGATAATTGTATATTTTGCACAATTCAAGAGTTGATTTTTCTACATTGGATAGCCATAAACTTCAAATATTCTTCTTGAAATCGACACGGAAATAAGGTATAATAGAGGCAAGACGGTTGAATTTCAATTCATCTGTAACGAAGACAAGGAGTAACAACTTTATGGAAAAGGTTTTCACAAAAAGCATCAGAAACGTTGCCCTCCTCGGGCATAGCGGCGGCGGAAAAACTTCGCTCGCCGAGTCCATGCTCTACATTTCCCGCCTGACCGACCGACTCGGTACGGTGACGGACGGAAATACTGTGTGTGACTTTGATCCCGAAGAGATAAGAAGAGGCTATTCCGTGTCCGCTGCCTTGGCGCCCATGCTGTGGAACGGCACGAAGATCAATATACTCGATACCCCCGGCTTTTTCGATTTTGAGGGCGAGGTCCGTCAGTGCGTGAGAGCGGCGGATGCCGCCGTGATCGTCGTGGACGGCAAGTCGGGAATTCAGGTCGGCACCGAGCTTGCGTGGCGTCTTGCCACCGAGGCGGGAATTCCGAAGGCGTTCTTCATCAACCGTTTCGACGATCCCGAGGCGAGATTCTATAAGGTCTTCGGCGCCATCCGCGAAAAATACGGTCTGACCGTCTGCCCGATCCAGATCCCGATCATCGACGGCGATACGGTCATCGGGTTTGCCAACCTCGTGGAAATGTGTGTTTACACCTTCGAGAAGGCGACGGGCGAATACGCACGCAGTGCCATTCCCGAAAAATTCAAGGAGGTCTGCGCGGAATACCACAACATCCTGCTCGAAGCCATCGCCCAGACGAGCGACGAGCTGATGAATAAATTCTTCAACGAAGAGCCGATCTCTCGCGAGGAAGCGCTCGAAGCCATTCACCAAGGCATCATCACGGGCGATATCCTTCCCGTTTTCTGCGGTTCCGCGCTGAAAAACTGGGGGATCAAGACCCTTCTCGATACGATTGCGGAATCCTTCCCGCGTCCGACGGCGAGAAAGGCCGAGCATATCCTCACGGAGGACGGCGAGGAGAAGGAAAAGGAGATCCTGCCCGACGGCGAGGAGACCTCTCTCTTCGTATTCAAGACGGTTGCCGACCCCTTTGTCGGAAAGATGTCCTTCTTCAAGGTGATGAACGGTGAGCTCCGCCGCGATATGACACTGCGTAACACCCGCACGGGTGCTATGGAAAAGATGAACAAGATCTTCATGATGCGCGGAAAGAAGCAGATCGATGCGGAGGCGTTTGCCTGCGGCGACATCGGCGTGACGGCAAAGCTTACGAATACCAATACCAACGACACCCTGACGACCTCGGCGGAGAACTTCCGCTATCGTCCGATCGAATATCCCCGTCCTTACATGACCATGGCGATCACGCCGAAGGCGAAGGGAGATGAGGATAAGATCTCGGGCGGCATGACGAGACTTCTCGAGGAAGATCTGACGCTGAAATACGAAAACAATCCCGAGACCAAGCAGCTGACCGTTTCGGGTCTCGGCGACATCCATCTCGACATCGTCGTCTCCAAGCTGAAATCCCGCTTCGGCGCCTCCGTCGATCTGACAAAGCCCCGCCTTGCTTACCGTGAGACCATCAAGAAGTCGGTCGAGGTGGAAGGCAAGCATAAAAAGCAGTCGGGCGGTTCGGGACAGTACGGACACGTCAAGATCCGTTTCTCCCCGGGAGAGGCGGAAGGGCTTACCTTCACGGAATCGGTGTTTGGCGGCGCCGTGCCGAAGAACTTCTTCCCGGCAGTCGAGCAGGGACTCCGTGACTGTATGCAGAAGGGCGTGCTCGCGGGCTATCCGATGGTACATCTTGCCGCCGATCTTTACGACGGCTCCTATCACGAGGTCGACTCGAACGAGATCTCCTTCAAGCTCGCGGCGGGCATCGCGTACCGCGAGGGACTTCCGAAGGCGAATCCCGTCATTCTCGAGCCGATCGGCTCCCTTCGCGTGACCGTGCCCGACACCTACGTCGGCGATGTCATGGGCGACCTCAACAAACGCCGCGGCAGAGTCATGGGCATCGAGCCTCTTCACGACGGAAGCGGACAGACGATCGTCGCCGAGGTCCCCTATGCCGAAATGACCGATTACGTGATCGCGCTCCGCGCAGCGACACAGGGACGCGGCAGATTCGATTTTGATTTCATCCGCTACGATGAGGTTCCCGCCGCCTTGACCGAAAAGATCATCGCAGACGCGAAAAAAGAAGACTGAACCAAAACATAGAGAGATTCTCCTCCGTCGGTACGCCGACGGAGGAGAATTTATATTATTTCATATTTAGAATCGCGGATTTTGCTTGACACTTTGCGACAAATGTGTTAAAATATAGCGTCAGAAGTTTGAATTTCCGAAAGGAATCGAATCCATGGAAGATTTAAGACACGAAAATCCCACCGTATACGATACCCCTGCATATAAGAAAAGAAAGCGCCGTCTCGGCGATCGCAAGGACGGAAGAAAGCTGCGTTCGCTCTCGTCCATGCATTATGTCGAGCCCTTCATCATGAAGGAGCGCTCCGACGCGCAGAACCACTTTGAGGACGTGATCGATATCACCAATGCCGAGGCGTATCTCGCGGAAAAGCACAAGACGGGATATACCGACCTCGCCCTGTTACATATCATTCTCGCGGCATATATCCGCGTCGTTTCCGAGCGACCGGGCATCAACCGTTTCATCGCGGGTCAGCAGATCTTTGCACACAATACCATCGAATGTGTCATGACGATCAAAAAGGAGTTATCCCTTGAGTCGCCCGACACCTGCATCAAGGTAGAATTCGACCCCCGCGACTGTGCGCTTGACGTATACAAAAAATTTCAGACCGTCGCGCACAAGGCGGTCTCCGACAACACCGACTTTGATAAAACGGCAAGAATTCTGACGAAGATCCCGCGCCTTTTGTTCCGCGGTGCCATCGCCTTTTTGCAGTTTCTCGATTACTTCGGATGGATGCCGAAAAAGCTTTTGAAGGTCAGCCCCTTCCATGGCTCTCTGATCATCACCTCGATGGGCTCGCTCGGTATTCCCGCGATCTATCACCATCTTTACAATTTCGGCAATCTTCCCATCTTCATCTCCTACGGCAATATTTTCTCCGCCGACGCGGTGAAGGCAGACGGCACGAAGGAGCGTCACCGTTTCGTTACCATCAAGGTGGTAACGGACGAGCGTATCTGCGACGGCTACTATTTTGCCTCCGCGTTCAAGAGATTGAAGCGGTACATTCTTCATCCCGAGATTCTGGACAAGAACCTGACTTCCGTCAAGGAAGACGTCAACTAAAACAAAAAGTCATACAAAAAGCGAGGCAGACTAAATGCCTCGCTTTTTTATATCCTTTACAACGTCGGCGATCGCGCCCTCTCTTGCGGGACAGATCACGCGATGCGCTACCGCGAGAAGAGACGGTGCACCGTCCCTTACGGCATAGCCGATATCGGCGGCGCGAAGAAGTGAAATGTCGTTTTCAAAATCTCCGACGGCGATCGCACACCGTGCGCCGAGCGCCTGTTTGAGTCGCATGAGCGCCGCCCCTTTGCCGCTTTTCTCGGAAAGAAGCTCGACTCCCGTCGGAAAGCTACGCACGACCTCATATCCGTCGTGCGGTGCCGCCTCGGCAAGAGAAAGAAGGTGACTTGCCCCCTCCGGCGTTTTTGTGAGAAAGACCGTTTTATATACCGTCTTCGGAGAAAGGTGCAAAAGCTCCCGCTTTGCCTCCTCGGGCGTCAGAATGTGATTTCCGTCCGTGCGGTAAAAGATCACGTGACAGATCTCGTCCGCTCCCCGCATCATTGCGGACAGCGGCGGGAGCATTCCGTCGTCGCAGAAGCCGTCGTAGAGAACCTCGCCCGTCCGCAGATCCTCGATCCGCGCGCCGTTCAGCCCTACGGTGTAGGTGTTCGGAAAGAATTCCGCAAAGCGTTCGGAAAGGTACGCAGGCGTCCGTCCGCTGATGACGGTAAAATAGCCGCCTCCGTCCTGAAATTCGCGTATGGCGCGAAGATTCTCCTCGGGGATGTTTCCGTCCACCGACAGCGTACCGTCCCAGTCGGAGGCGAGAAGAAGCCCCGCGAAGGGCAGTCCGGACTCACTCATGCTTCAGAAAATCCTCTCGGATCGGAGAAAATACGTCGACGATCACCGAGTCCTCGAGGGCTACGGTCCCGTGGCTTACACCGGAGGGAATGTAAACACTGTCCCCGATGCCGATCCGCCGTGTCACACCGTCAAGCGTAAAGTCAAAGCTTCCGCGCGCAACATAAGATACCTGCTCGTGCGGATGCGTGTGCGGCGCGCCGACACCTCCCGCCTTGAAGCTGACCTCCACCATCATGAGCGAGCCGCCCGTCCCGAGGATCTTTCGGCTGGTGCCCTCTCCGCAGGCGGTCGGGGTGACGTTTTCATTTTTTACAAACATATCGGAACCTCTCTTTCATCATCGGTCTATCATTCAAGTGAAAAAACTTGCTTGCAAGGGCTTTTTCACACCGTATTTCAACGAACGGCTAT
>CAVEOF010000012.1:10251-40522 GCA_963617165.1 Coriobacteriaceae bacterium
AGCAAGCCGTCCACTGTTATTATAGCAAACCTCGTCCTCTCTGTCAAGGCATGGCTTCGGTAAAGACCGAAAAAAGTTTTTTCAGTAAATTCTCAAAGTAAATGCAACTCTAAATTGCACTGTTGCATTTACTTTGAGAATTTACTACATATAAAAACATTGGGACGGGCGGTGGAGAACTATTGAAAAAAGTGGAGAAATATGGTATAATAATAAAAAAACAAACAATGGGTATTGGTTTATGGAAAGTAAGCGGCATCAAAAATTATACGAGCATTATAAAACTGTTTTCGGCGAAGAACCGATTTTTAGTTTGAAATTGAAAAAGAATGTTTTGCCGACAGATATGAAACCGATTACAACTCATGTTTTCAAACCGACGGACGAAATGCCGTTTTGGAAACTGTGTACAATCGGCGCAAGCGATTATCTGATGCCCGAACGCGATATAGGTTGGGGCAGAAAGGCGAACCGTCGCAACGAATATATGATGCTGATTGCACCGGAAGTGGAAGTCAGCGAGGATTCAACCGAGTGGCTTTTCTTAAATTCCTTACTTTGGTCTACCGCCGAATATGCTTTTAACGAAAAGGATAATCTTACTGTTTCCGATACGATAGATATGGGACTTGACGGAAAGTATTGCGGGACGGTACTCTTATTACCCGAAGTATTCAAATCGCCGAGTATCGTAAAATGCTATGTATCCGAGCATAAATACATCAGTATATTTCAGGTAATGCCGATAACAAGAGAGTTGCTTACAAAGAAACTCAGGAAGAAAGCCAACGGCATTTATTGGCTTATGGAACAGTTCTACACGCACGATGACGATTACAAACTTATATCGTCCAAACCGTTTGCAACGTTATAAATTATCTCAATGGAGCGCGAGGGCGTAATATGTCAAACACCATTTCAATAGATGAACTGATAGAACAAGAATATGAGCAACAATATTTTGAAGAGTGCAAATTTATATGGCAAAACTTTGTTCCCAAAAGTGGACAAGCCCGAAATTTGCAAGGAGAATTGTTGCGAGAAATCGAGAATATTCGTTGTGAGGCAAAAGATAACGGAAATGTTAATTGGGACGACGATCTTACTTATTTTTGTGAATTTATAAAGCAATCATTGATTGAACGACCGATTTTTTCTGAAACCGAAAAAGAAAAAATATGTGTCATAATGAATTATCTCAAAGAATGCGGAGTATACGCTCAAAGATTCAACGATGGGGAAATTTCGGATAACGATGTTCTTCCTGAAAAACTTGCGTATACAAAAGACAACCTTTACGATATTATTTGCGATTTTATAGGTAGATTACAAAATAAGCACCTTGAACCTATTAGGTATAATAGAAACAGATCAATAAAAAGGTAAGATGGGCACTAAGAACGATAAAATAAAAAAATACAAGCAACTTGCCGTGAAAAAGCCGAAATATTACGCTTTGATCGGCGACTTATATATGGACGAAGCCGACTTCAAAACTGCGGCGGTTTATTATAAAAAGGCAATCGAAAAGGATGTTTTGGCTTACGCCGCACTCGGCGATACGTTCGATTACCGTAACGAGTATAAAAAGTCGTTCGATACATATTCGGCAGGGGCCAAAGAAGGCGAAACGGAATGTTTTATTCGTCTTAGCTTTTGTTATCAGCACGGACACGCCGTAAAAAAAGACTTGCAAAAGGCAATCGAGTATTATACAAAGGCTTCCGATTTGGGTTCTTCGGTAGCGGCGAGAAATCTCGGCGATTTATATTATTTTGAAATGCCGATTAAAACGCCCGAAATCGACAATATCAAAAAGGCGTTGCGGTTTTACGAGCGTGCGTTTTATCTCGGAGATACCGAGATTGCAAAGAAAATCGGATTTATCTACTTGAATGACGAAACGTTACAGGATGTGCCGAAAGCAATTGAGTGGTATGAAAAAGGGTTGAGTCTTGGCGATAGTTCGCTCAATTTTGATTTGGCTTATGTCTATCTCAATGATAAGGGAAAACTTATAAGCAAACGACCGACTGCGTTCGTAAGAGTGCGGGCGGTCATTTTTTCGTTGATTAAGGAAGTGAGAACCATACGCTCCTTATCGTGCAAAAATCCTTTTTGTGCAATGGTCAAAGGTTTGCGATTTCTCAAAACGAGAGAAGAACAAATCCCTACGGCGATACGCGAAGAAACAACAAAAAGGGTAAACTGCCATAAAAACGGCAATTTACCCCTGTTTTGCATAGAAAAAGACACACGCGGCGGAGTTTTATACGCTCCTTTTGCGTGTGTCTTGATGGCGGAGAGAAAGGGATTCGAACCCTTGAAACCGGTTAGGGTTTACACGATTTCCAGTCGTGCGCCTTAGACCAACTCGGCCATCTCTCCGTGCGACCTCTATATTATAGCAGAGAGAGGCGAAAATGTCAAGGGATTTTTTTGATTTTCTTGAAAAAATGCGTTACAGTACCACGGGGCGGAAAAGCTCATCGCCTTCAAAGGAATAAAAACGAATGTCGTTTTCCAAAACGGTGCCAAACACCACCATTTGCCCGAGACGAAGCGGCGCGCCATCTTCTTTCGTATAGTACCCCTTCTTCCAAAATAATTGGAAATGTGACGAAGCTCACCGCCGCAAAAGCGCTCGCCGTTCCCGTCAATGACACCGCTTCCCGAAAGGCGGATATCCTCCTGCCGCACCGCCAAAATGAGGTGCTCGGCGCCCCATCCTTCGGACACGCATTCAAAATTTTCGGGATATTCGTCGAGGGTGTTGTACTCCTCCCGCCGTTCGGTCGCGCGGAGGATCCCTCCGCTCGCAAGGTGAAGCTCGACGTGGCTCGAAAGTCGGATCGTGCCCGTAACGAAAATACCCGCAGGGACAGTGACCGTACCGTCGCCGCTTTTGTGACATGCGTCGATCGCCGCCGCGATCTCTCGGGTGTTGCAATACACACCGTCGCCCTTTGCACCGTAGTCTTCAATATTAACGTTTATATTCTAAGCCTCCGAAAGCGGAAAATAAGATCTTATCACGGTCGAACCGAAGCGCCCCGCTCCTTTGAACTCATGATAGCATACGGAAAGGGAAAAGTCAACCCGGGAGCAAGATTTCATAAAAAAATTCAAAAACTCGCGAAAAGCCCGTATTTTGTCTTGACAAACGCCCCGCTTTCCCATATAATATAGTATATTTATTTCACGGGAGTAACAATATGAGTCTGAAGGTTCTGAAATTCGGCGGCACCTCACTTGCCGACGCGGAGCATTTTCGCGCGGTCGCCGAGATCATTAAAAGCGAGCCGGAGCGCCGCTATATCGTCGCCTCCGCACCGGGGAAGCGGTTTTCCACCGATGTGAAGATCACCGACCTTTTATACGAGTGCTACGAGCTTTCCAATGCCGAAGAGGACATTACGGAAGTCTTTGAGTCGATCTGCGGGCGCTTCCGCGATATTATCACGGAGCTCGGGCTCGAAATGGATCTGTCCGACGTCTTTGAAAAGATCCGCCTCTCGCTCCTTCACAACTCGGGACGGGATTATATCGCCTCGCGCGGGGAATACCTGAACGCCATGATTCTGGCAAAATACCTCGGCTTTGACTTCATCGACGCGAAAAAGATCATCTTTTTCCGTGAGGACGGCTCCTTCGACGCGGACAAAACGAATGACATCCTGCACACCTATCTTCAAAAATCTCCGTATGCCGTCATTCCCGGCTTCTACGGTTCCATGCCGAACGGAACCATCAAGACCTTTTCCCGCGGCGGTTCGGACATTACGGGCTCCATCGTCGCCCGCGCGGCGGGTGCCACAATGTATGAGAACTGGACCGATGTCTCGGGCTTTCTGATGGCAGACCCCAAGTGCATCAAGAACCCGAAGGTGATCGAGAAAATTACGTATAAAGAACTGCGCGAGCTTTCCTACATGGGCGCGACGGTGCTTCACGAGGAATCGATCTTTCCCGTCCGCTATTCGAAGATCCCCATCAATATCCGCAACACGGGCGCACCCGAAGAGAAGGGAACTCTAATTCTTCCCGCATGTGATGAATCCTCCCCCGATGTCATTACCGGTATTGCGGGGAAGACGGGATTTTCCACCATCACGATTGAAAAGGATATGATGAACGCCGAGCTTGGCTTCGGCAGACGCGTGCTTCAGGTCATCGAGGAGGCGGGGATCTCCTTCGAACATTTCCCCTCGGGTATCGATACCATGACGGTCGTCGTCCCGACGCGTGAGCTGACCGCGAAGCGCGCCGATGTCATGGCGGGCATTTGCAAGGCGGTCAATCCCGATAACATCTTTGTCGAGGAAAACATGGCTCTTCTCGCCGTGGTCGGACGCGGCATGATCAAAGCCAAAGGAACTGCCGCACGCGTGTTCGGCGCACTGGCGAACGCGGGCGTCAACGTCCGCATGATCGATCAGGGCTCCTGCGAGCTGAACATCATCATCGGCATCGATGCGAACGATTATATCACCGCCGCAAATGCCATTTATCATGAATTTGTAAAGGATTGAATACAAAAAGCGCGAGCTTTGACGCTCGCGCTTTTTGTATTCAAAGAATCAGACCATTGCCGCGCGGATCTCTTCCACCCACGCTTTCACCTTGTCGCTCTCTTCGGGCGTCACCTTTTTCAGGAAGCGGAAGGGAAGTCCGCCCGCAAGATAAAGGATCTTGTCTTCCATGACATTGGAATTGCCCGTTTTCGCCATTTCCACGATCTTTGCCGCATTTTCGGGCGTTCCGTCGATGATGAAGGCGACATTTGCCGTCACACTACGCTTCAGAGAGCGCATAAAGCGCTGAAAGCTGTCGGGCATCGTCGGCTTCGCCGTGGCGACAATGACGATCAGACGTTCGCCGTCGCAAGGATAGGCGGGCATAATGACATCCACATCCTTGTCCGCTTCGATGAGCTTCGAGACCTCGCTCGCGACCGCGAGGAGTTTTCCTTTATTTGTTTGTGTAAGTACGCGATTTCTCATGTTTTTCTCCGTTCCTATCTTCGGGATGCCCCGTTTTTTCTATTATATCATATCCGCTCGGGAAAAGAAAGGGGGAAAAGTAAATTTTTCTCTTTACTTCTCTTTCGCTCGAGCACATTTTCTTCCGAAAAGTAAAAACCGCTCTTGCGTTTTCGGAAAACTTATGATACAATGAAAACAAGAGTCGATCTCCCCATATATCCCGTGCGGGGAGACGGATCGGCAAAAATCCGTGAGAAAATTCGAAAGGGAACGGTATGAACCATAAAGAAACCAAAAAGAAGCTCAAACTGCTCGGCGGTATATGTCTTGCCGTCGGAGGGATCTGTGCCTTGATCGGCTTCGTCGACTTTTTCGGCGCAATCGGCGGGGAAGGGTTCCCGACGCTTTTCTTTCTTTTGTTTATCGGCATTCCGCTCATCGGTATCGGCGGTAACCTACTTTCTTTCGGCTACCGCGGTGAAATCCTTCGATACAATAAAAACGAAAGCATCCCGGTGATCAAAGAGGCGGGGAGCGATCTTGCGCCGACCGTCAAAGAGCTTGCCGACGCGTACAGAGAAGGGAAGAACGAAAAAAGCGAAGAGGGAGTCATTTGCTCCTGCGGCGCCGTCAATAGCAAAACCGACCGCTTTTGCAAAAACTGCGGCAAGGAGCTCACCCGAAAATGCCCGCACTGCGGTGCGACGATCGCTCCCGATTGTAAATTCTGCACACAATGCGGCGCCCGCCTCGCCGATACGCAGGAAAAAAGGGAAGAGCAATAGTACCGTTCAGTATCGTTACCACAGCGATCCGAATCCGCCCTGTCATATCGGACGGATTCGGATCCATTTTTTAGAGATTTAGAATATTTTCTCCCACGAGACACCGCGCGAGAAAGCAAAAAGCGTCGTTCGTGCCATAGCGCGGATTTTCGGCGAAGTGCCGCTTCGTGAAAATTTGCACGGCTCCCGACAGAAGGGAAACCCCCTGTCGGAAATATTTGTATCGTAGCAATTATACAAAATCAAAATTTTGTATAATTGAGGGAAGCGGAAAGCCAAAATTCTGTCACTTTTTGACGCCGAACGGTGGTTGCCTTTGCTTTTTGCACGCGTTTTTCAGTTAGTTGTTGGCTGCAAGGCGCGGCTTTTTGAAGTGATGGAGTGTTATACTTCATGCGGGGGGTATCAATTTTTGCGAGTTGTTGCGCCTTATCATAAGGAGCGCAACATCTTTTGCGTTGAATGATAGATTGCAAACATCGGGAGCGGCAATCCGTGGATCACCGCTCCCGCGTCTTAATTATATCCGTCGTTCGGTGAGGTCAAGGGGCGAGCGGTTGAAATCCTTCTTGCTATGGAAAGTTGTTTTCGGTCAGGATTTTCCACCGGTAAGTATGCCCCCTTGACATCGCCTTGCGACGGGGGAACGGGGAATTGCTCTCTTCCCTGCCATTCTCTCTTTTGGTGTTTCGAGAGCACACGCCCCACGACGCCACGGGCGGGAGGGATTACCCCCACACCCGACGGCTTCGCATGGCGTGCGCTCTTCTCTTCTCTTCTCTTCTCTTCTCTTCTCTGTCTTTGTAATGGCGTTTATGCGTCCGTTCTCGTGCGTACAAAGCGTTTGTGTCTCTCCGGCTCAATTACAAGCCCTCACGCTTTCGGGTCGCTTCGCTCCTTTGTGTCCTCGCTTCGGGTGCAAAAAAATCGGGAAATACAAAAGAAATTCCTTCCGTGAAAAAATGTGCTCCTTACTCTACGCAACATATCGACAGCCCCTTTAACCGAAGGCTACCTTCTATAGCGTAAATTCCTTCGTGTACAAACGATTCATTCTCTTTTTCATAACTCATTCGTTTATCGCAAGCGAGCGTATATGCCGTCTTTCCGTTCCAACCCGAGCTTGCCACTTCAATGCTTGCCGAACGCATATTGATCAAAAACAGCCTTTCTTTTCCGCCGCAGTCCTTCGTCAGTAGGGCATAAACGCCTTCGTCCCCTGTTCGCATACGGGTCGAAATGCACGGAGAAAAATGTTCTCTCAAAAACTTAAATATTCTTCCGCAGCAGGAGCACCAACATGTATCTTTGGATGCGTTAATGATGTTTTGTCCCCATGTGTTGCATAGATTATTAAAATTGGAAAGCTCAAACACATCTCCGCCGTAGCTGATATGATCAAGCGTCCTTTTTGCGGTGTTTAATGCGGAATTCCAGTTTTGTAAGTATGTTGCAAAGCTTTTAGCATAATTGTTGGTTATTTCCCCCTTCCAATAAAAGTCCGAAAGAAGATTCTCATCTTCAAACTTTTCAATAGAGGAAACCGGCGCGGGCCATTCCGTGTTCGCGAGTTTCAAACTTGTACGATTCTTTTCGTTATATTTTTTTACGATCGGTATTGCGGCTTTCATAAATTCCGGGGAACTGTCACGAAAACCGATATGAGATATATATTTTCCTGTAATCGCAAGCAACTTTTCCAGATTTTCCACTCCGTACGGATATGCCGCGATAATATATTCAAGCGTTGACCCTTGACGGTTCATCTCTTTGATAAATTCCACACACCTTAATGCATATTGCTCGCAGGTCCATTTGCGCCCGGGCTCATTGTCAAGCTCAATCAGCTTAACATTATATGGTTGTTCGTGACCGTTGAGCATCCGCCATCTTCCCATCTCCGTTTCGGGGGCACCGTTCATGTATTCTATCTGCTGATACGCTTTGAACGGGGAGGATGTCATCATATTGATGCAAATTTGCGGTTCAAATCCGACGATTCGCGACAACTCCATGAATTCATCGATTCCGACATCGTTTTCCTCGATTCCGCCCCAATAAAAGCTTTCCGTCGCCTCTCTGGCGTCTCTGTCACCGACAGCTGTTTCCCAATTGGAAAAGCTGGTATAGCACCCGCCGGGGAAACGAATCACGGTTGGAGCTATATCGCGAAGGCACTCGACAACTTCTTTTTTGAATCCGGCTACATTATCGGTCGGCATCAATGATACCCACGCAAGAATAATACCGCCCTGCCAATTAAATTTGATTTCAAAGTCGGCGATCTCCGTTTTCTTTGCGGTAAATACCCACTCAAACAGGCGCATCTCGGAGAAAAGGCAGAATTCTTTGCACTGTTCGCCAAGTGTGATTTGTATCGTTTTCCTATCATCGTGTTGTATCATATCGCCGAATCCGTTCAAACCGGCATCCGACCACTCGCTTTCATAGCACGCAAAAAGGCGAAGCTTATATTCCCTCCCCCGGCAAACATGCACCCGTGACTGCTTGATCCCTGCAAAATCGACGCCGTTGTTATGTATACGGACGGCATCCTTTCCTTTATACATGTGCGTGCCGCAGGTTCTTGTGATTTCGGAATTACCAAATGTTTTCCATTCATCCTCCTCATAGCCACTATGCCAAAACGGTGCTTTTTCGTTATAATAGTCCTGCGTCATTCCGAGCCATTGCCACATGGGAGCTTTATATTGATTTACCGGACGGAAAGATCGGTTTTGAAGCATTTCACTCCAAATGCCGGTAATTTGGCGTCCGAAGCCGGATTCAAGAAAATTGCCGAATATCCTTTCACTACTTGGCACGTATGTCCATTGATTCTCGCTTTCAATTGTAATCATTCGTTTTCTTTTACTCGCTTTCTTTTTTATCGAAATTGATCTTTGCGAAATAGGGATCCCCGTTTCGGCACTGAATAACCGCTTTTCTTTTCTTGCGGGCTTCCCTTCATGCGACAGCCTTTTGATTTGATATTTTGTTCTGCCCTGTTTTTTAGTTATGAAACAGTTTCTTTGTCTGATACTTCGGCTCGCAGGTCAGGTTGACGCCCAGCTTTCGGAAGGTGTTCGTATCTACCTGTGAAAGAATGACCGTAGAATGCACCTCGGCATAACGCAGGTCGGAAAGATGCGAAAGTGCACATGCGGCGATCTCGCTGTTCGCGGCGGTGACGGCGAGGGCGATCAGGACCTCATCCGTATGAAGGCGCGGGTTGTGGTTGCCGAGATTCTCTACCTTCAGCTTTTGGATCGGCTCCAACACTTCGTGGGCGATGATGTCGGTCTCCTTATCAATGCCCGCAAGCGCTTTCAGTGCGTTCAGAAGCGCGGCGCTGGAGGCGCCGAGAAGTCCCGAGGTCTTCCCCGTGACGATGCGTCCGTCGTTCAATTCGATGGCGACGGCGGGTGCTCCCGTTTCTTCCGCTCTCGCAAGAGCGGCTTCGACAGACGGTCTCTTTTCCTGCGAACGGCAACCGAGTTGCTGCATCAGAAGCTCGATCTTGTGGATCTCGACATCGGAGCCGTTCCCTTTTCTCTTATTGCAGAGGGCGCTGTAATAGCGGCGGACGATCTCCTGCGTCGCCGCCTCGCGCACCGCATCGTCGTCATAGATGGCGAAGCCTGCCATATTGACGCCCATATCGGTCGGCGATTTATACGGACATTCGCCGAGGATCCCGTTCAGCATGGCACGGAGCACGGGAAAGACCTCGACATCGCGATTGTAATTGACGGTCGGGGTGCCGTATGCTTCCAGATGGAAGGGATCGATCATATTGACGTCGGCAAGGTCGGCGGTCGCCGCCTCGTAGGCGAGATTGACCGGATGATTGAGCGGAAGGTTCCAGACCGGGAAGGTCTCAAACTTCGCATACCCCGAGCGAACACCGCGCTTGCTCTCGTGATAGATCTGAGAAAGGCAGGTCGCCATCTTTCCCGACCCGGGCCCCGGTGCCGTCACGACGATGAGGGAGCGCGAAGTCTCGGCGTACTCGTTTTTTCCGTAGCCTTCGTCCGAAATGATCAGAGGGATGTTATACGGATAGCCCTCGATGGCATAATGTTTATATACGGGAATTCCGAGTCCTTCGAGTTTTGCACGGAAGGCATCGGCGACGGTGCTCGCGCGATAGCGCGTCATGACGACCGAGCCGACGTAAAGTCCCGCGGCGCGGAAGGCATCGATGAGACGCAGAACATCCAGATCGTAGGTGATGCCGAGGTCGCCGCGCACCTTATTTTTTTCGATATCCGCCGTATTGATGGCGATGATGATCTCCGCCTCGTCTTTCAGCTCCGTCAGCATACGGATCTTACTGTCGGGGGCAAATCCCGGGAGGACGCGGGAGGCGTGAAAGTCGTCAAACAGCTTTCCGCCGAATTCAAGATAGAGCTTCCCGCCGAAGCTCGCGATCCGCTCCTTGATCTTTTCCGATTGCAATTTCAGGTATTTTTGATTGTCGAAACCTTCTTTGAACATAAATCCGTCTCCGTTTTTTTACTACCTCAATATTGTACCATATCTCGGGTGGTTTTTCAAGTGGAAACGCACATTTTCGGACGATAAGAATCCACAAAATCCGCAGGGATTTTTTGTCGGATTTGCCACGGAAATTCTTCCTGCTATTGCAAATCTCCCCGTTTTATGCTATACTGTCTTTACACTCTCCCGAAAGGAGCTTTTATGGAAGAATTCAACAACGACGCGGGACTTGCCTCCGTGGCACTTTCCGTCACCTCGGGCGATCGCCGTGCGACGCGGCGCACCTTCTCCCGCATTGCCATTTCCCTTGCCGCTTATACCGCCGTTTCTTACGTCGTGATCTTGCTGTTGCGCCTTCTTTTGCAGGTAACGGGGCTTTCCTCCGTTGTTGCCGACAATATCTGTCTTTCGTGGGTACTCTCGGTGGCGCCGATGTACCTTTGCGGGTTGCCCGTGCTTTGGCTCATCGTCCGCGGGATGCCCGAATACACGCCGAGGGGAGGCTCCCTGTCCGTCGGGAATTTTCTCATTTTGTTTTTGGTCTCCCGCGCGTTTCTCACCGTCGGCTCGCTTGTCAGTCAGATCCTTGTCGGGATCCTCGAGCGTCTGCTCGGTCATGAGATCGCCGACACCACGACCGAGATGGTCGAATCCACGCCCGCGTGGCTCTTGTTTTTGCTTGTCGTCCTGCTCGCGCCGTTGGTCGAGGAATTCATTTTCCGCAAGCTGTTCATCGACCGTCTCGGCTGTTACGGTGACAAGGCGGCGATCCTCTTCACCTCCGCGCTCTTCGGTATCGCACACGGGAATTTCTATCAGTTCGTCTACACCTTCCTGCTCGGTCTGATCCTCGGGTATCTTTATACGCGGACGGGTAAGATGCGGTGGTCCTTCCTTTTGCACGCGATCACGAATTTTCTCGGCTCCGTCGTTGCGCTCCCGATCCTGAACGCGATGCGACGGCTTGAAGAGCTTTTGGCGGAGGAGACACCGAATTTGTCGGAGCTGTTCGGGCTTTCTTCCCTTGTACTCTCCTATTCCGTTCTTCTTTACGGTGCGGCGATCCTCGGTGTGATCTTCTTCTTTCTTTACAAAAAGCGGATCCGCCTTTCGGAGGGCGAGTTCCCACTCCCCGGCAAGACGCTCTTTGCCGCCTCGGTATGCAACCTCGGGACGCCGATCTTCTTCCTCGTCTCCGTGGCGGAATTCGTTCTTTCGGTTCTTCCCGGTGCTTAACGCTCACATATACAAAAAATGCGGAGATCGTCTCCGCATTTTTTTGCATAAGGAATTCCGTCTCCGCATACGATGAAATGAAAAATTCATTCCGCGGAGGTTCCTATGGCAGACCAAACCATTTATCAGGATATAGCCAAGCGGACGGGCGGTGACATCTACATCGGTGTCGTCGGTCCCGTCAGGACGGGAAAATCGACCTTCATTCACCGCTTTCTCGACAGCGTTGTTCTGCCGAACATCGAAAACGAATATGACAGAACGCGCACGCTCGACGAGATGCCGCAAAGCGCCGGCGGAAAGACCGTGATGACGACCGAGCCGAAGTTCGTCCCCGACGAATCGGTGAAGATCCGAGTCGGCGAGGACACCGAGTTGAACGTCAAGATGATCGACTGTGTGGGCTACATGGTGGACGGTGCGCTCGGCGGCGAAGAAGACGGCGTGATGCGCATGGTGAAGACGCCGTGGTCGGAGGAGGAAATGCCCTTTGCCCGTGCGGCGGAGATCGGGACGGGAAAGGTCATCGGCGAGCACTCCACCATCGGGATGCTGGTAACGACCGACGGCACGATCTGCAACATTCCGCGCGAAAGCTATGTTCCCGCGGAAGAGCGGGTCGCCGCCGAACTGAAGGCGCTCGGCAAGCCCTTTGCCATCGTTCTGAATTCCGCGACGCCCGAGGCGGAGAGCGCCCACACGCTCGCCGCGGAGTTGGAAGCGAAGTACGATGTTCCCGTCGCTCTCGTGAGCTGTGAGGCGCTCGACAAGGAGGACATCCGCGGGATCCTTTCTCTCGTGCTCGGTGAATTCCCCGTTCGTTCCCTCACCTTCTCTCTTCCCGCATGGACGGGGATCCTCGACGCGGAGCACCCGCTTCGCCGTTCGCTTCTCGAAAAGATCGACGCTTTCACCGACGAGATACATAAGCTCGGCGACATTGAGAAAGCGCTCGACAAGGTGGATGGGATCGCGCGCGTTTCGGTCAATGCTGGAGACGGAACGGGAGAATTCTCTCTTCCTCTCGAAAACGATGTTTACTATCGGACGATGAGCGAGCTTTGCGGTCTCGACATTACGGACGACCGTTCTCTCATCGCGACGGTATGCGATCTTGCGAAGATCAGAAAAGAATACGAGAAGGTCGAAAACGCCTTGAAGGATGTCAACGAAAAGGGCTACGGCATCGTGATGCCCGATCCCGAGGAGCTCGAGCTTGAGGAACCGCGGCTCGTCAAGAGTGCGGGCGGTTGGGGCGTCAAGGTCGCGGCGCGTGCGGACTCGATCCACATGATCCGTGCGGGAATCAAGGCGGAGCTGAATCCCGTGGTCGGCACGGAGGAACAATCCGAGGAGGTCGCAAAGCATCTGATGACGGAATTCGAGGAAGACCCGAAGAAGGTCTGGGAATCCAACATTTTCGGAAAGTCGCTCTATGATCTCGTGAACGAAGGAATGAAGGCAAAGTTAATGCACATTCCGGACGATTCGCGCGAAAAGCTCGGCGAGACGCTCGAGAAGATCCTCAACGAAGGCTCGAACGGACTCATCTGCATTTTACTCTAAAAAAATCCCCCGACATCGATCGGGGGATTTTTTTGAAGGTCAGCGCTCTTCTCGAAAATAGGCAAGTCCGAGAGAGGCGGGCGGCTGGGTCTCGCGCTTCTTACGCACGCTGATGAGGATCAAGACGATGATGGTCGCGACATAGGGCACCATCTGAAGCAACGGCTGAATCTGTGTCGATACGTTGATGATGTTATTGAGAATATAAAGTCCGCCGAAGAGGAAGGAGCCGAGGATCGCTACATTCGGCTTCCAGACCGAGAAGATAACGAGAGCGACGGCGAGCCAACCGCGATCGCCGAACGCGTCATTCGACCATGTGCCGTTGACATAGTCCATGATGTAATAGAGACCGCCGAGACCGGCGATCATACCGCCGATGCAGGTCGATGCATACTTATATGCCGTGACATTGATACCGGCGGCATCCGCTGTGCCGGGATTCTCACCCACGGCGCGCAGATGAAGACCGACGCGTGTCTTCTTCAAGACATACGACGCAACAAGTGCGATCGCGATTGCAAGGTACACCATGAAACCGTAGGACAGGAAGACCTCACCGAAGAAGCCGAGGTTTTTCGCGAACGGGAGCGATTTCTTATAGAATTTTGCAAGGCGGATCAGGGCGATCGACGCGGTCTCACTGTGTGACAGCTTGACAAGCGAGCCGCCGAAGAAGTTACCGAAACCGACACCGAAGGTCGTCAGGGCAAGACCCGTGACATTCTGATTGACGCGGAGGGTAACCGTCAGAAAACAATAAAGGAGTGAGGCAAGCCCGGAACCGAGAAGCGCGAAAAAAAACGGAATCAGGATCGCGAGAATACCGACGATCGTCGTCGTGCTCTCCTGATAGAAGAAACCGCCCATAACGCCGGAAATCGCGCCGATGTACATAATACCGGGGATGCCGAGGTTCAGGTTTCCCGATTTTTCCGTAATGATTTCACCCGTCGCGCCGAGAAGAAGGGGTGTTCCCTGCGTGACGGCGCTCTGAATCAGATAGGAGATCATTGCTTATCCTCCTTATTTTTCTTAAAAAAGGCTTTCAGGCGTGCGGTCGGGACGAGCTTATACTGAATGAAGAATTCGCAACCGATGATGAAGAACAGAAGGATTCCCGTAACGATGTTCGAGAAGGACTTACTGATCTCAAGCCCGGTGGAAACGGCGATCGCGCCACCGTCCAGCGCGGCAAGGAACAGAGAGACGAAGATCATGATAACGGGATTGAATTTCGAGAGCCACGACACCATGATGGCGGTAAAGCCCATGCCGCCCGCGGTATTGGAAGAGATGTTCTGCGCCGAGGCAACCATCAAAAATCCGCAGATACCGCAAACAAGACCGGAGAGCGCCATCGTACGAATGATAACCTTTTTGACATCGATGCCGATGTAGCGTGCGGTATTGCGGCTTTCACCGACGACCGTCAGCTCGTATCCGTGCTTACTGTATTTCAGATAGAGATGCATGAATACCGTGATCAGGGCAACCACGACGACATAAATGATGTACTTACGGACTCCGGTCGCGCCGTTAAAGAACGCACCGATCCGCCCTGTCGGATCGAGCTGATAAAAGTCGATACCGGCACTGAGTTTATTCCATTGCCGCATGAAGAAGACGATCAGCTGCATGGCGACATAGTTCATCATCAGAGTGAAAAGCGTCTCATTCGTATCCCAGTGTGCCTTGAAGAATGCGGGAATGATCCCCCACAGGGCACCCGCGACCATGGCGGAGACGAACATAAGGATCAAGAGGAGCCAAAGGGGCAATGCCTTTCCGTAATACATACAGATCGCAGTGGCAAGTCCGCCCATCAGGACCTGACCTTCTGCACCGGTATTCCAAAATTTCATCTTGAACGCGGGTGTGACGGCAAGAGAGATGCAAAGAAGAAAGGACAGATGCTGCACGGTGACGAGGAAGTTGTCCGTCGTACCGAACGCACCGAAGATCATCTGTCCGTAAAAGTCAACGGGGTTGACTCCGGTCAGAATGGTGGTCAGAAGTCCGCAGAAAATCAGAGCGAGGAAGATCGCGGCGGCACGGACACCGATCGCACGCGACATGGAAAGCGCCGGATTCTTTTCGATATGGAAGAGGGGCTCACGCTGCTCTTCTTTCTTTTTTGCTTCGGTATCAGTTTTCATTTCCGTCACCTCCCGTTCCGGTCATCAAGAGACCGACTTCTTCTTTGGTTGCGGTGCGCGCATCCACGATGCCGGTGATCTTGCCGGATGCGATCACGAGGATACGATCACAGAGCTCGAGGAGAACATCGAGGTCTTCCCCGACGAAGATCACGGCGGCGCCGTTTTTCTTCTGTTCATTCAGAAGATTATAGATCAGATAAGACGAGTTGATGTCGAGACCGCGTACGGGATATGCCGCCATCAGCACCGTGGGGGCGGCGGCGATCTCACGTCCGACCAGCACCTTTTGCACGTTTCCTCCGGAGAGGCGGCGGACGGGTGTCGTCGTACCGGGCGTCACGACCTCGAGGTCACTGATGATGCGCTCGGCAAGAGATTTCGGCGGTTTACGGTTGACGAAGACCGAATGTCCCTTCTTATAGCTTCTGAGCATCATGTTGTCGGTGATGTCCATGTTACCGACAAGTCCCATGCCGAGACGATCCTCGGGAACAAAGGAAAGTCTCACGCCGAGCTCGCGGATCTCGAAGGGAGTTTTGTCGCAGAGGTTGACGGTATCTTCACTTTTCGGATCGTGGTAGAGGATCTTTCCGCCGGTCAGAGGTTGAAGTCCCGCGATCGCCTCGAGAAGCTCACGCTGTCCCGAACCGGCGATGCCGGCAATCCCGAGGATCTCCCCGCTGTTCGCGATAAAGGAAATATTGTTAAGGACTTTGACACCGTCCTGACTCTCGCTATTGAGGTTGCATACTTCCAGACGGTTCACGGGATCCTGCGGATCGTCGCGTCCGATGTTCAGACTGACCTTCTTTCCGACCATCATCTCCGTCAGGGCGGATTCGTCGGTCTCTGCGGTGTTCACCGTCGCGATATGCTCTCCCTTTCTGACAACCGCGACGCGGTCGGAGAGCGAGAGAACCTCATGCATCTTATGCGTGATGATGATAATGGTCTTTCCGTCGTCCCTCATTCTGCGCAGAACGGCAAACAGCTTCTGCGTCTCCTGCGGGGTCAGAACGGCAGTCGGCTCGTCGAGGATGAGAATATCCGCACCGCGGTAAAGAACCTTCAGGATCTCAACCGTCTGCTTTTCCGAGACCGACATTTCGTATATCTTCTTATACGGATCTATTTCGAAGCCGTAGCGCTCGGTGATCTCCGAAACGCGGTCGGCTGCTTTTTTCAAATTGTATTTTTCCCCGTCGTCGATGCCGAGGATAATATTCTCTGTCGCTGTAAATATATCGACCAGTTTGAAATGCTGATGGATCATTCCGATATGGTAGCGGAACGCGTCCTTCGGCGAGCGGATCAATACCGGTTCACCGTCTACAAGGATCTCTCCTTCATCGGGGTAATAAATTCCCGCGATCATGTTCATGAGTGTGGTCTTTCCGCTTCCGTTCTCTCCGAGAATGGCAAGGATCTCACCGTGGCGGAAATCCATGTCGACATCGTGGTTGGCAACGACATTGCCGAACCGTTTCGTGACATGGCGGAGTTCAAGTGCAGGAGGCGTATTTGTCATAAAAATCTCCCATCGTGAGCAAAAGCCCGGAATAAAAGGATACAAGGCGGGGCAAATTGCTCCGCCTGTATCTTTTCGGATAACTTATTTATTGAGCTCGGTAATACCGTCGATGCGAAGATCGAAGTAAGGAGCCGAACGTTCGGTGGACTCGTTGAAATAGCCGTTCTTGATCACTTCGGTCTCACCCTTGTAGTCACCGAGGTCGATGACATCGGCAAGGTAGGAGGTAACTTTCTTACCTTCCACGGTGAAGGTTTCGATATTGAAGACATGAAGGGTGCCATCCTTGAGTTTAGCGGCGACTTCCTGAATCTTCTTGACGGTACCGGGAGCGGCAACCTGACCGTTGATAACGCTGAGGACGACGGAGCCGGTCGAGATATCACCGCACCAGTTCTTCTCAAGAGTCTTATTGTTGACAACGCAGTCGATCATGTGGTAGTAGTAAGGCGACCAGTCGATTGCGGAAGAGATGATGAAGGTGTCGGGGCAGCTGGCAACGGTGCTTCCGTTGTAGGAGACGTTCGGAACGCCCTTCACTTCGCAGGCGTTGGGAGCACCCATGGAGTCGGCGTGCTGGCTGATAAGAACGCACTTATCGACATTCATGAGAGTCTCGGCTGCGACCTTCTCGGAGGTCTCGTTGTACCAAAAGGAGGTGTAACGGACTTTCATGGTGACGGAGGAGCATACACTTCTCGCACCGAGGAAGAAAGAGGTGTAACCGGAAACGACCTCGGCATAGGGGAATGCACCGACATAACCGATAACGGCTTCTTCCTCTTTGATCTCGCCCGCCTTGATCATCTCGTTGAGCTTCATACCTGCGGCAACGCCGGCAAGGTATCTGCCCTCATAGATGGAAGCGAACGCGTTGTGGTAGTTGGAAAGCTCCTCTTCGACAAGGGCCTTCGTACCGGTAGCATGACAGAAGGTAACATTCGGAAACTCTTTTGCCGCCTTGATCATGTTGGCTTCATGACCGAAGGAGTCGGCGAAGATCACGGAACAACCGTTGTTGACAAGTCTCTTTGCCGCATCGTAGCAGGCAGTGCCCTCCTCGGCGATGTTCTTCTCAAAGAGAACCTGGCTGTCGGAAAGACCGAGATGCGCCTGGATCTTCTTCGCCGCGTTGATGAAGTTGAGGTCATAGGTGGAGTTCTCGTCATGGAGAGTGATGAAACCGACCTTGAAATCCGCGGGAATGTCAAACTTCTCGCCGAGAGCTACCGCCTCGAGAGGTGCAACGTCGGGATCCTTCTCCGTTTCGTTGCCGCCGCAGGATGCGAGGGCGAGGGTGACACCGAGGCAGAGTACGACTGCCAGGACCAGGGACACGATTTTCTTGAACATGAAATGTTCCTCCTGAAAAAAGTTTTATTTATTACAGGCATTTTGCCGTGTAACCTGAAAATAAAAGTCCATAAGGAGATTTTGAGTCCTTATGGGCGGAAAGTGACGGTGTCATCCGTCATGGTCTCGATCATGGCGAGCGAGTCCACGCGGATCCCCTCCGCGCGCAGCTCGTCCCCACCGTGCTGAAACGACTTTTCTATGGCAATGGCGCAGCCGACGAGAGTCGCACCCGCGTCATCGATAATTTTTTTCAGTCCCTTGATCGCATTGCCGCAGGCAAGGAAATCGTCGACGACAAGGATCTTGTCGTCCTTCGAAAGATATTCCTTCGCCACGGCGGCAGTATAGGTGTTCCCGTGCGTAAAAGACGCGATCTCTGCCGTGTAGACGTCCTTCGACTGGTTGGCAGACGAATGCTTTTTCACAATGACGGCGGGAACCCCGAGAGACTCGGCGGCGAGGACGGCGATCGCAATGCCGGATGCCTCAATCGTCAGGATCTTCGTCACGCCCGCGTCACGGTAAAGACGCGCGATCTCATGCCCGACCTCGGCAAGAAACGCCACGTCGAGCTGCTGATTCAGAAAATTCCCGACCTTCAGGATGTTGCCCGGAAGGACCTTGCCGGATGTCAGAATCTTCTCTTCCATTGCTTTCATCGGAAATTCTCCTTTTCTCTTACTAAAACAAAAAACAGACTCAAAAATCAAGTCTGTTTTCCAAAAATAAAAACGAATAACAAGCACACCGACGATATGACGGTGTACTATGGGTCCAATAGTCGCAACTTGGCGTGCGGTAGAAACATTCGGGCCATTTTATCCGAACCTATATTGGAAAACATATGAAGTTGTGAGGGATTTTTGCTTACGACTTATTATACCATTTTTCGTCGCGGAATGTCAAGACGCAATCTTTCGTAAATAATCACAAGAGAAACGGCTTTGATTTGTGCATTGTGCCTACATTTTCGAGGAGCAATCGGAATTCAGAATGACAGAAAGCAATTTTACAAAGTTACTCTCCGCTTCTTCGAGCGTCGTATCGTTCGTAAAATAGTAATCGTAGCGATAATTCTCTACCCCGTCGTCCGAGACATTGCCGTAATGCAGGCTCTCCTTCGGAAAGCGCGTACCGCCGCGGATCAGCAGCGTTTTCGCGACGCCGCCCGTCGCACGGACGAATTTCCCGATCTCCTCCGGTTCACGGATGTGAACGAACATGATCTCGTCCTCTCCCTCGAGAAATTCGCGATAGCGCTCCGTCAGCCAGACCGTGGGGTAATCGTTATATTCGACGCACAGAAGTTTCAGATCGGAGAGAAATTTTCTTCCTTTGGGATTCTTTGCCCCGTCCCATCCGCACATGGAGGCGATCTCCTTGATGGGGGTGATGGACGACACGTTCTTTACGCGAAAGTGCTTTGCCGCAAGCTCGCAAAGGGTATCCTTACCCACGCCGCCGACGCCGTTGATGACGAGAACCGCTTTTTTCACTCTTTCTATCCTCTCTGTCTTCTCTGCTTTTTTACCTATCATAGCACATCGCGCAAAATTTGTCAATAACTTCACGCGTTCCTCTTTACTTTCGCCGCGGAATGATATATAATAAAGGAAAACAACACTCGGAGGGCTCACATGAAAAAAGAACGCTTCGGTACGCTCCCCACGGGGGAAGCCGTGACCGCTTACACATTGCAAAACGAAGATGCCACGCTCCGCGTCATGACGCGGGGAGCGACGATCCTGAATTTCCGCGTCTACGGTCGTGAGATCATCGGCGGCTTCGACACGCTTGAAGACTACCTGCTCGACGGCTCGCACCAAGGGGCTCTGATCGGTCGGGTGGCGAACCGCGTGGGGGGCGCCTGCTTTACCATGGACGGGAAGGACTATCATCTGCCGAAAAACGACGGTGAAAACTGCTTGCACGGCGGAGACGGCTTCGACCACAAAAACTTTGAGGTGCTGGAGGCCGACGAGCGTCACATCCGCCTCACCTATCACTCCGCGGACGGCGAAGAAGGATTTCCCTCCGCGCTTGACGTAACGGTGGAATATCGTCTCGAGGGGACTTTCCTTCTGATCGATTATACCGCGACGCCCGACGGGCGCACGCCGATCGCGCTGACGAATCATTCTTATTTCAATCTCGACGGCTTCGGCGATACGATCGAGCATCATGTCGCGACGATCTACGCCGACCGCTATACCGAGGTGGACGAGACGCTGATCCCGAACGGGAACCGTCCCGAGGTGGCGGGCACTGCCTTTGACTTCCGCACGCCGCACGAGATCGGTGAACGCACCGGCGGAGATTTTATCGGCTACGACCACAACTTCATTCTCTCGCCGAAAACGAGCGAGGTGCTCTTCGGCAGATCCCTCCCCTTGGCGGCGACCGTGCGCGGAAAGGAGCTTTGCCTTTCCGTCTATACCGACCAACCCGGCGTCCAGTTCTACATCGGCAATTTCCTTGCGGGAAAGCCGGATTTCCGCGGCGGCGTGAAACGGTGCCTGCACGGCGCGTTCTGCCTCGAGACACAGACCGAGCCCGACTGCATCCGCCACGGGATCGGCTTCTATGATAAAGGAGAGGTATACCGCCACACCACCGTATACCGCGTGACGAAGGCATGAAGCTTCGGTTTACCGGTACCCTCTACGGAGATTGTACGGTAAAGAAAAAGACCTCCCGCGATTTCAGACGGCGCGCGTCCCTATTGATCGACGACCGTCTGCTCATCGACGCGACGGCGGAGCTTGCGGACTTTATCGACTTTTACGGCTTTCCGGAGCTCTGGCAAGACATCCGCGCGGTTCTGATCTCCTCTGCCGACCCGCGGCTCCTTTCTGCCGAAACACTGTCCCGCCTTGCGCGCGGTCGTGAGCTCACGGTCTACGCACCGCCCGAGGCGGAGGAATTCTTTCCTCGGGAGGAAAATCTGCATTTTGTTCCCCTTCGCCCCTTTTCAATGACCGACGTGATCGACTACAAGGTGTTCGCCCTGCCGACGGACACGGTAGGCGAGTACAATTACGCCATTTGCCGTGACAGGGCGATCCTTTGTCTGCCGCAGGGCGGGATCCTGCCCGCCTCGGTCCTGCGCGCGCTGAACGGCGTGGTCTTCGATCTCCTGATCGCAAACTGTCCCTTGCTCGACGCGCCGCCGACGGAGGAGATCTACCGTCACGGCTCCCTTACGGTATGGAGGCTCATGCGTGACGTGCTCACTGCGTCGGGCAATCTCGGCGAGCGTTCCCGTTTCCTTCTGACCTCCCTTCCGACGGACAAAAAGCGTTCGATCCACGACGAGATCTCCGCGCTTGCGGCAGAGGAAAAGATGACGGTCGCGTCGGACGGATATTTTCTTACCTTCTGACTTTTTTCCGTCTCGGGGATTGACAAGGCGCGTGTACCGTGGTATAATATTTTCCGTTATGAGCAAAGGCGTTCATTTCGCATCGGGAGAATCCTCCCCATCGCGAAGGACGCCTTTTCTTTTTGTTTTACCGCGTATTTTCGTTCTGCCTCGATATTTCTTTTTGATTTTTGATTTATTGTCGGACGAGCGAAAAGGGCGAAAAAACGGTCGAAAGAAACGACAAAAAATCCCCTCGAAAAAAACGCGGATTTGTTGAAAAAAAACAGTAGAAATCCGTCGTATCTTGTGTTATAATAGGAAGGTATTGATAAAAACGAAGCCCTACCGAAAGGCGGAGAAGACATGGACTACACGAAAGACGAAATCGCGCAATACGTCACGGAACGCGACGTGAAGTTTATTCGCATGGCATTCTGCGATATTTACGGAAAGCAAAAGAACATTTCGATCATGCCGAGCGAGCTCGAACGTGCCTTTACGGACGGGATCGCCGTCGACGCCTCCGCGATCGCGGGATTCGGCGGTTCTGTGCGCTCCGACCTCTTTCTGCACCCCGACAGCTCGACGCTTTCCGTTCTTCCCTGGCGTCCCGAGCACGGCAGAGTTATCCGCATGTTCTGCAATGTGACGCATCCCGACGGGACAGGCTGTGCGTCGGACGCACGGGCACTTCTGATGCGTACCGCAAAGGAAGCACGGGAGGCGGGCTACGCCTTCTCCTTCGGGACGGAGATCGAGTTCTATCTCTTCCGTCTCGACGAGGAGGGAGAACCGACGAAGATCCCTTACGACCGCGCGGGATATATGGACATTGCGCCCGAGGACAAGGGCGAGAATGTCAGGCGCGAGATCTGTCTGACGCTGGAGCAAATGGGCATCACGCCCGAGAGCTCACATCACGAGGAGGGACCCGGGCAAAACGAAATCGACTTCCGCTACGCCGACCCGACCACTGCGGCGGACAACGCCGTGACCTTCCGCGCCGTCGTCAACACGATCGCCGCGCGGAGCGGACTCTACGCCGACTTTTCCCCGAAGCCGCTACCCGACACGGCAGGCAACGGGATGCATATCAATCTTTCCGTCAAAGCCACGGACGGAAAGGATCACACCTCCGAGATGATCGCGGGAATTCTTGCCCACATCTCGGAAATGACGGCATTTCTCAACCCCTCGGAGGACTCCTACCTCCGGCTCGGCAATCATAAGGCGCCGAGATATATCTCCTACTCCTCCGAAAACCGCTCTCAGCTGATCCGGATCCCCGCCGCGTCGGGAGAATTCTGCCGTCTCGAGCTCCGCTCCCCCGACCCGACCTGCAATCCGTACATTGCCCTAACGCTCCTCATCCGCGCGGCGATCGACGGGATCGAGCGTTCCCTCGTTCCTCCGCCGCCTGTCGAAGAAAATCTCTTTGACGCGCCCGTCGAGGTGCTCGCCGCCTATCGTTCTCTGCCCGTGACACCGTCGGATGCGAAGCGTGTGGCAAAGACAAGCGAATTCATCGCATCGGTGCTCCCGAAGGAGATCATCGACGCGTATACCGAATAAGAGCCGAACATCAAACGAAGGAGGAGAGGTATGGACATTCCCGCGCATCTTTACAGTGCACTGCTCGTGTCCCCTGTCGGAAAGCTCTCCGCCTCGCTCTCCGCACTCCTGTCGGAGCTCGGCTTTTCTCCCGTCCTGACGGAACAGAGCACCGTCGGCGCCCGACAACGAGTCACCGAGGCGGGATATGACATCGTTGTGATCAACACGCCCCTGCCCGACGAGTTCGGCACACGTCTCGCGCTCGACCTTGTGGAAGACAGCACGGTCTGCGTCCTGCTTCTCGTGAAGGAGGAGCACTATTCCGACATCGAAGCCCGCGTCTCCCCCTACGGGGTTCTGACGTTGCCGAAGCCGACCTCCTCCGCCGCGGTATCGCAGGCGCTCACCCTTCTGCGGGCAACGAGAGAACGGCTCCGCCGCTTCGAGCAAAAGAACGCGACCATCGAAGAAAAAATGCAGGAGATCCGCCTCGTGAACCGAGCCAAATGGCTCCTGATCGAAAACCTGAAAATGACGGAAGCCGAGGCACACCGCTACATTGAAAAAACGGCAATGGATCGCTGTATCACGCGCCGCGAGATCGCGCAATCCGTCATCAAGACCTACCATTGATCCCAAAACGTATTTTAGAGCTTGCAGAAAGGCTGGAAATATTTTATGAAGAAGTACATTTTTGTCACGGGCGGTGTGGTTTCCGGACTCGGAAAAGGCATTACCGCCGCTTCGCTCGGCAGACTGCTCAAGGCGAGAGGTCTGAAGGTCGCCGCGCAGAAGCTCGACCCCTACATCAACGTAGACCCCGGTACCATGAGTCCGTATCAACACGGCGAGGTGTACGTGACGGAGGACGGCGCGGAGACCGACCTCGACCTCGGTCACTACGAGCGCTTCATCGATGAGGATCTGAACAAATACTCCAATCTGACCACGGGTAAGGTGTATTGGAACGTACTGAACAAGGAGCGTCGGGGCGAATACCTCGGTTCCACGGTACAGGTCATCCCCCACATCACGAACGAGATCAAGGATTTTGTTTACCGTGTCGGAAAGAAGACGGACGCGGATGTCGTGATCACCGAGATCGGCGGTACCATCGGCGACATCGAATCCCAGCCCTTCCTCGAGGCGGCAAGACAGATCTCTCTCGAGGTCGGACGCGAAAACAGTCTCTTCATTCATGTGACGCTCGTTCCCTTTCTGCACGGCTCGGACGAGCACAAGTCCAAACCGACACAGCACTCGGTCAAGGAGCTGCAAGGAATGGGCATCAACCCGAACATCATCGTTCTCCGCTGTGACGAGCCGCTCGAGGACGCCATCTTCAAGAAAATTTCTCTCTTCTGCAACGTAAAGCCCGACTGCGTGATCGAGAACATGACGATCCCCTGCCTTTACGAGGCGCCTCTCATGCTCGAGAGCTCGAATTTCTCCTTCGTCGTCTGCCGCGAGCTCGGCATCGAGGCGCCTGCCCCGAAGCTCGCCGAATGGACCTCCATGGTCGAACGGATCAAGAATGCGACGGCAGAAGTGACGATCGGTCTTGTCGGAAAATACGTTCAGCTTCACGACGCCTATCTTTCGGTGGCGGAAGCACTCCGCCATGCGGGCTATGCGCTCGGTGCAAAGGTAAATATCCGTTGGATCGACTCGGAGACGCTGAACCGCGACACCTATCAGGCAGAGCTCTCCGCGCTCGACGGCATTATCGTCCCCGGCGGCTTCGGCGGGCGCGGTATCGAAGGAATGATCCTCGCGGCAAAGTATGCGAGAGAGACCGGAACGCCGTATTTCGGCATTTGTCTCGGTATGCAGATCTCGGTCATCGAATTCGCACGGAACGTGCTCGGGATCCGTGATGCGAATTCGGGCGAATTCGACGAGCAGTGTGCGCACAAGGTCATCAATTTCATGCCCGGACAAAGCGATGACGTAGACAAGGGCGGTACATTGCGTCTCGGCGCCTACCCCTGCGCGATCAAGGAAGGTACCACGATGGCGCGTTGCTACGGGGCACATGAGATCTCCGAGCGTCACCGTCATCGCTACGAATTCAACAACGAGTATCGCGAGGCGATGGAGAATGCGGGACTGACGCTCTCGGGACTTTCTCCCGACGGCAGACTCGTGGAAACGGTGGAGCTGTCCGAGCGTCCCTTCTTCGTCGGCGTGCAATATCACCCCGAATTCAAGTCGCGTCCGAACCGTCCGCATCCCCTGTTCCGCGGATTTGTCGACGCATCTCTGAAAAATCGCAAATAAGGAAGGCGTTTTTATGCACGATACCTACGAAAATCCGCTCTGCCGACGCTACGCGAGCCGCGAGATGCAAGAGATCTTCTCGGACGACAGAAAATTTTCGACGTGGCGAAAGCTTTGGGTCGCGCTCGCGGAAGCCGAACAGGAGCTCGGTCTCCCCGTGACGGACGAGCAGCTCGACGAAATGCGCGCGCATATTTACGATATTGACTATGACACCGCCGCGAAGCGGGAGGCAGAGGTACGCCACGACGTCATGGCGCATATCTACACCTACGGTCTTGCCTGCCCGACGGCAAAGCCCATCATTCATCTCGGAGCGACGAGCTGTTACGTCGGAGACAATACCGATGTCATTTTAGCGCGTGACGCTCTGCTTCTCATCCGCAAAAGACTCCTTTCGGCGATCAACGCACTGTGCGTGCTTGCCGACACCTACAAGGACACGCCGACGCTTGCCTACACGCATTTCCAGGCGGCACAGCCGACGACCTTCGGCAAGCGTGTGACGCTCTGGATCCAGGATCTTGTCATGGATCTCGAGCATCTCGATTTTGTCAAGGAACATCTGAAGCTTCTCGGTTGCCGCGGTACGACGGGAACGGGTGCAAGCTTCCTTGAGCTCTTCGACGGGGATGCCGAAAAGGTGGAGGCACTTGAAAAGAAGATCACCGAAAAGCTCGGCTTCTCCGCCGCCTACGATGTCAGCGGGCAGACCTATACGAGAAAGGCGGATTATTTCGTTCTCTCGGTGCTTTCGGGCATTGCACAGAGCGCGTGGAAGTTCTCGGGCGATATCCGACTTCTCTCACACCTCAAGGAGGTGGACGAGCCCTTCGAGGCGGGGCAGGTCGGCTCCTCCGCCATGGCATACAAGCGCAATCCGATGCGCAGCGAGCGGATCTCCTCCCTCGCCCGCTTCGTCGTTGCCGAAGCCGTAAATCCCGCGATCACCGCCGGGGTGCAATGGCTCGAGCGAACGCTCGATGATTCGGCGAACCGCCGCATCACCATTCCCGAGGCATTTTTGGCGACGGACGGAATTCTGACACTCTATACCAACATTGCAAAAGGGATGCGTGTCTATCCGAAGGTAATGGAAAAGCATCTTGCCGAAGAGCTTCCCTTCATGGCGACCGAAAACATCTTAATGTTCTGCGTCAAGCGCGGCGGAGACCGCCAGACGCTTCACGAGGCGATCCGAAAGCATTCGGTCGCCGCGGGGCTTGCCGTCAAGGAGGAGGGCGCGGACAACGATCTTCTCGACAGGATCGCCGCCGACCCGACCTTCGGTCTTACACGCGACGAGATCGATCGGATCCTCGCCGAATGTGACCTGACGGGTCTCGCGAAGCGGCAGACCTCGGAATATCTCGGAAAGATCCGTCGACTGCTCGAAGAAAACAAATCCGCATTTGACCCTGCCGCCACGGCAGAGGTCAATGTATAAAAGAAAGGAATCGTAACATGCTTACATCCATCGTCGGTATCAACTGGGGAGACGAAGGAAAGGGGCGCATGGTCGACCTGCTCTCCTCCGACTACGACATCATCTGCCGCTATCAGGGCGGCAACAACGCGGGACACACCGTCGTCAATGAAAAGGGCAAGTTCATTCTGAATCTTCTCCCCTCGGGGATCCTGCGGGAGACGACCGTCAACGTGATGGGCAACGGCATGGTCATCGACCTCGAGCATCTCGTCGGCGAGATCGGCAAGCTGACCGAAAAAGGCATCCGTATAGCACCCGAAAACCTGAAGATCAGCGACAAGGCGATCATCTGCCTTCCCTACCACAAGCTTCAAGACATTATGGAAGAGGAACGGCTCGCGGACAAGAAGTTCGGTTCTACGCGCCGCGGTATCGCTCCCGTCTACGCCGACAAGTACATGAAGAAGGGTCTGCGGATGGGCGACCTCTTCGACTTTGCGACACTGGAAGAAAAGGTGCGCGATATCGTCGAGTGGAAAAACATCACGGTCACGGGCTACGGTCACGCGCCGATCGATGCCGAAGAAATCATAAATTGGCTGAAAAAGTACGGCAGTATTCTTCTTCCCTATGTGACGGACGTATCGGGCTACCTTTACGATGCATGGAAGGGCAAGAAGAATATCATGTTCGAGGCACAGCTCGGCGCGCTCCGCGACATAGATTTCGGCATTTATCCCTACACCTCCTCTTCCACTACGCTGGCGGCTTACGCGCCCATCGGCGCGGGGATCCCCGGGGTGCCCGTCAACGATGTGGTGGGCATTATGAAGGCATATTCCACCTGCGTCGGCGAGGGCCCCTTTACGGCGGAGATGTTCGGCGAAGAGGCGGAGCGCTTGCGCGAGGCGGGCGGCGAATACGGAGCGGCAACGGGCAGACCGAGAAGAGTCGGTCCCTTCGACGTTCCCGCATCCCATTACGGCACGCGCGTTCAGGGCGCGACCCGCATTGCTCTGACGAAGCTGGACGTTCTCTCCTATATGAAGAAAATTCCCGTTTGCGTCGCTTACGAGATCGACGGAGAAAGAACCACGGAGTTCCCGACCGGTGAGCGTCTGAAGAGAGCGAAGCCCGTGATCGAGTATCTCGAGGGCTTCGGCGACGTTTCGCACTGCCGCACCTATGAATCTCTTCCCGAGGCGGCGAAGCAATACATCCTCTATCTCGAGGCGGCAGTCGGCTGCTATATCGAGTATGTCTCGGTGGGCGCCGAGCGCGACGAATACATCAGAATCAATTGACGGAGGCGATCTATGGCATCTCAAACCGTTCTTATCCTCGATTTCGGAGGACAGTATAAGGAATTGATCGCACGCCGCGTGCGGGAATGCAAGGTATATTCCGTTGTCAAGGCGGGCGATATTTCAATTGAAGAGATCCGCAAGATTTCTCCGATCGCCATCATTCTGACGGGTGGTCCGAACAGCGTTTACCGCGAGGATTCCCCGCACTGCGACAAGGCGATCTTCGACCTCGGGATCCCGGTGCTCGGCATCTGCTACGGCACGCAGCTTCTCGCGTGGTCGGTCGGCGGAGAGGTCTCCCCCTGCGAGGCGGGCGAGTACGGAAAGACGCGCATGACGGTATCGACGGCATCTCCTCTGTTTTCGGGACTGAGCGCCGAGGAGGTGGGTCTGATGAGTCATACCGATCAGATCACAAGGCTTCCCGACGGATTCGTTTCGATCGCGCATACGGACTCCTGCCCGAATGCCGCCATCGAAAATCGGGAGCGTCGCCTTTACGGCGTGCAGTTCCACCCCGAGGTGGAGAGCACGACCAATGGAACCGCCATCATCCATAACTTTCTTTACAACATTGCGGGTGCGGCTGGTGACTACGACCTCGAAAACCTCGAGGAAGAGCTGATCTGTGCCGTGCGCCGCCAAGTCGGTGACGCGCACGTGCTTCTCGGTCTGTCGGGCGGCGTGGATTCCTCGGTAGCGGCGGCGTTGCTTTCGAAAGCGATCCCCGGGCAGCTTCACTGCATTTTCGTCGACCACGGTCTGATGCGTAAAAACGAAGGCGACGAGGTGGAAAAGGCATTCCGCGGACGCGACCTTCACTTCATCCGCGTCAATTCCGAAGAGCGTTTTCTGAATGCGCTCAAGGGTGTGACCGATCCCGAGCAAAAGAGAAAGATCATCGGTGCGGAATTCGTCAAGGTATTTGAAGCGGAATCGAACAAACTCCCGTATGTCAAATATTTGGCGCAGGGCACCATTTACCCCGACGTCATCGAGTCGGGCGGAAACAAAGCCGCCACCATCAAAAGCCATCACAACGTCGGCGGTCTGCCGAAGGATATGAAATTCGTCGGCGTGGTCGAACCCTTGCGCGGTCTTTTCAAGGACGAAGTGCGTGCGCTCGGTCGCAGGCTCGGACTTCCCCGCAGTTTTGTGGAGCGTCAGCCCTTCCCCGGTCCCGGACTCGGTGTACGGGTGATCGGCGAGATCACAAAGGAGAAGCTCGAAACCCTGCGTGAGGCGGACGCGATCTTTCGCGAGGAGATCCGCCGCCACAGAGTGAAAGCCGACCAGTATTTTGCGGTGCTGACCGACACCCGTTCGGTCGGGGTTGTCGGTGACTTCCGCACCTACGATTATACCGTCGCTCTCCGTGCGGTCAAGACCTCCGACTTTATGACCTGCGAATACGTGCCGATCTCGCATAAGGTGCTCGGCATCTGCTCCTCCCGTATCGTCAACGAGGTGGAGGGCGCGGGACGTGTCGTCTACGACATCACGGGCAAGCCGCCTGCCACCATCGAATGGTGCTGACGTAAAAAAAACGGGAGTTTTTCGCTCCCGCAAATAGAATTTTCCCCGAATTTTCAAAGCGGGCATGATGTCTTCATGCCCGCTTTTGCTCTGTTTTCGAAAAATTGCCGCATTTATTCGGAAGCATCGATCATTCGACAATGGTCTTCTTTTTCCCTTTTGCGTTTCTCGGCCATTCACGGATGCGGGCGACGTACTCGAGATTCACCACCTCGATGCCATCCTTATGCTCGACGATCATGCCGCTGTCGGAGACCTCCTTGATCGTGCCTTTGACGGCGGAGTCGATTCCCGTCAGGGTATAAATGATACATTCCTTGCCGACAAACTGTTTTGCCAATTCTTTCATTGCGTTTTTCTCCTTATTATGTTTTTTATGTTTTACTATATGTCTTGCGATAAAAGTTCTTTTCTGCTTCTCTCTCCACAGAAGGAGCAAAGCGATGGCGATCGGAATCATCCAAATAGTATTGTGCATATTCTTCTCCCGAGAGAGGCGTCCCGCGCCCTTATTTTTTTCGTATAGCGTATATGTCGCGTGTTGACGGTACGCTCGCCGTTTTTTCTCTATGCGCGATGAGCGCCCGTTATCTTGACAGCTTGTTTTTCCCGCCCGAATATATGAAGGAGCTCTCCGCGAGAGTCAAGGCAGTGCTCCGCCGTTACAACGCGCACAC
>CAVEOF010000013.1:0-23242 GCA_963617165.1 Coriobacteriaceae bacterium
CGAGGTTCTTTCTGTGTCATTACTTTTTTTCTAAGTGTTGCACTTATATTGTAAACCCACAATTAAGAATTAAGAATTAAGAATTAAGAATTATGAATTAGGTGCGAAGTCTTGCGCTTTTTCATTCTGTTCTTACGGTATCAAAAAAGGGGCTGCCATCTTTCGGCAGTCCTTTTTGATATGTCGGAGCAGGCTCCCGCGCGAACTGTCTCTTTATGAATTATAGCAAAGCCCCGCGCTTTTCATTCTGTTCTTACGGTATCAAAAAAGGGGCCGCCATCCTTCGGCAGTCCTTTTTGATATGTCGCAGGCTCCCGCGCGAACTGTCTCTTTATAAATTATGACAAAGTCTTGCGCTTTTTCATTTTGTTCTTGCGTATCAAAAAAACGGGACTGTCTTTCTTCGGCAGTCCCGTTTTTGATGTCTTTTCCCCTTCAAGGTGTCCGATTGATGTCTCTTATCTTTCAAGGTGCCCGTGCGAGAAAAGGATGTCGCGCTCGGTCAGGGTCAGGATCCCGAAATCCCCCTCGGCGATACTCCCCGGGTTGAAGAGTGCCACGCGGCGCTCGCCGCACGTCTCATAGCGCTCGCTTTGTCTGTGTGTATGCCCGTAGAGAAGAATGTCCGCGTCGCGGGAGAGCGCGAGGGAAAGTAGCCCCTCTTCTCCGTTCTTCGCGCCGTAGCGGTGTCCGTGCGTGTAGACGATCTTTCGTCCGAGGAGGGTCACCTCGCCGACCTCGGGCGAGCCGTCGGTAAAGAAATCGCAATTTCCGACCACCGAGAAGACCGTGCGTGACGGATCGCGAACCATGGACAGGTCGGACAGCCCGTCCCCGAGGAAGAAAACGACCTCGGCATCGGGATGCAGGGTGAGAACGCGCTCCATCCCCTCCGTCCCGCGGCGGTGAGAATCCGAAAAAACAAGACATTTCATAGGAATTTTCCCTTTCAAAAAAGCAAGATCTCCGCACACATTCCTACCTCTGTGCATAGGATAACGGTAGAAATATCTCGGAAAGGATGATGCGCATCATGAGATTCGATAAACAAAAGCTTGCCGCGCTCGCCGCCCTGCCCGATGCCGAGCTCTGGGCACAGATCGTGCAGATGGGAAAAGAGCACGGCATCAACATTCCGCCGACGCCCCCGCCGCACACGGAGTTAGAACGCCTGCGCGGCGTGATCGGTGATCCCGACAAAATGCGGATGTCGGACGCCATCCGTGTCGTCAACGACTACAAGAAAAAGTACATGAAATAAGATGGCAAACGAAGCACCCGACCTTTCAAGAATCGTAAATCTGATTCTCTCGAATCCGAAGTTGATCGAAGAAATCTCGGCACTTGCCAAAAGCGACGGCGCGGGGAGCACCCCCGATGCAGGAGAGCCCACCGCGGCAGAAACAGCCGCGCCCGCGGCAGACACTGTGGCGGAAGTCTCCGCTCCCGTAGAGACCGACATCCCCGTCGGCGCCGCGGAGAGCACCGCGTCGGACACCGCCGTGCCGACCGCCGCGGGAGTGAAGCTGCATCGCGAGACGCGCTCACACCTGCTCTCGGCGCTCAAGCCCTATCTCTCCGATAACCGTCGGAAGGCGGTGGATTCCATGCTCCAGATCGCCGACCTTCTCGACGTGTTCAAGACCGTAAGATAGGAGGGCATCATGTACGCACGCAGTTACTACCCCGAGCGTGACCCCGAGACGGGGATCCCGAAAAATTACGGCGGCACCGCCCTGCGCGAACCTCCGCCGCCGGAGCCGCCGATGCCTCCGCCTCCGATCGAGCCGCCACCGCCGCCTCCCCCTCCGCCGCCGCGGGAGGAAAGGCGACCGGAGCCCGAAAGGGCGGCGCCCGCCCATGCCGAATGTCCCCCGAACAAAAATCCGTGGGAGCTACCACCGCCGAAGAAAAACCATGGCGGCGGCATCTTCGATTCCCTCTTCGGCGCCCTGCCGCTCGGCGGACTCGGAAATCTCTTCCCCGCCATCGGCTCATGGTTTTCGGGCGGGAGGGGCGATGAGGAGAGCAAGGGCTTTGCCACCGAGGACCTTTTGATCCTCGCGGTCGCCGCCATTCTCTTCTTCTCGAAATTCGGAGACAAGGAATGTGCCCTGATGCTCCTCTTCCTTCTGTTTATCAAATAAAGGATACATAAAGCAGCCTGCTCTCCCGTAAAGGAAAAGCAAAACAGACGTTTTTTCTTTCAAAAAAAAACGGCAAGCCATTCCTTCTAACAAGGCGTCGGAGCCCTCCGACGCCTTGTTTTTGTAAACAAAAGTGTTAAAACATAGAGAATTGGTTGGTCTCGGAGAGCTCGTCGAGCACGTGATTGCGGCGAAGGATCTCGATCACCGACTTTGAAATTCCCGTTTTCTCGCGAAGCTCCTCTACCGAGTAGATGTCGTACTTGTTCCTCGCCTCGATGATCTTCTCCGCCGCCGTGTCGCCGAGTCCCACCAGAGAATTGAAGGGCATACGGATCTTCCCGTTCTCGGGAAGGAAGGCGGTCGCGTCCGAGCGCTTCAGATCCACGTTCAGGAAGATCACGCCGCGCGCGAGCGCTTCGCGCACGAGATAAAGGGTCGCGAGTTCTTCGTTTTCCTTCTGCGTCGCCTCGTTGCCCTTCTTTTCGAGCTCGTCGATGACCTCGCAGACGCGGCGATACCCGCCGCCGACCACCTCGGCATCGAAGCCTGCGGGCGCCACCGTCAAAAACGCGGCATAAAACTCCATCGGATAATAGATCTTGTACCAGCAAAGGCGGATCGCCGACATGACGTACGCCGCGGCGTGCGCCTTCGGGAACATGTACTTGATCTTCTTGCAGGAGCCGATGTACCAGTCGGGTACGCCGTGTTCCCGCATCGTCTGTTCATACTCGGGCTTGAGTCCTCTTCCCTTTCGGACGTCCTCCATGATTTTGAAGGAGATCGCGTCCTCGACCCCGTGACGAAGCAGATACAGCATGATGCCGTCACGTGTGCCGACGACCTCGGAAATGGTGCAGACGCCCGCCTTGATCAGATCCTGCGCGTTTCCGAGCCACACGTCGGTGCCGTGCGTCAGACCCGAGATCTGAAGAAGGTCGGCGAAGGTGCGCGGCTTTGCATCGAGGAGCACCTGCTGAATGAAGCGCGTGCCCATCTCCGGGATGCCGTAGGTGCCGAGCTGACAGCCGCCGATGTCCTCCGGCTTGATGCCGAGGGGCTTCGTGCTGTAAAACAGCTCGTAAATGCTCTTGTCGTTCATCTTCACATCGAGCACGCTCGTGTTCGTGTACTTTTCGAGCATCTTATATTTGGTCGGCATATCGTGTCCGAGCTCGTCGAGCTTCAGGATCGTATCGTGAAGATAGGAGAATTGGAAGTGCGTCGTGATGATGTCCGACTTCGGGTCGTCCGCGGGATGCTGAACGGGAGAGAAGTCGTAAATTTCATACTCCTTCGGCACGACGATGATGCCGCCGGGATGCTGACCCGTCGTGCGCTTGATGCCGACGAGCTTCGATACCATGGCGGAGATCTCCGCCTTCGGCAGGCGGATCTTGCGTTCGTCGAGATACTTGTTGACGTATCCCCACGCCGTCTTGTCCGCGAGCGTACCGATGGTGCCCGCGCGGAACACCTGCCCGTGTCCGAAGAGATCCTCGGTGTACTTATGCACTTTCCCCTGCACGTCTCCCGAGAAGTTCAGGTCGATATCGGGTGACTTGTCGCCGTAGAAGCCGAGGAAGGTCTCGAACGGAATGTCGTGCCCGTCCATGATCATGGGCGTGCCGCACTCGGGGCAGTCCTTGTCGTCAAGGTCAAAGCCCGAGCCCACGCTGCCGTCGAGGAAGAATTCACTGTGACGGCATTTCGGGCAGCGGTAGTGCGGAGGCAGAGGGTTAACCTCCGAGATGCCCGACATCGTAGCGACGAAGGAAGAACCGACCGAGCCGCGCGAGCCGACCTGATATCCGAGACTCTCGGAATAAGCGACAAGCTTGACCGCGATCATATACAGCACCGCGAAGCCGTGCCCGATGATGGAATCCAGCTCCTTTTTCAGTCGCTTTTCCACCACCTCGGGGAGCGGATCGCCGTACCAATCGTGCGCGCGCTTCCAACAGGAGTCGGCAAGCTCCTCGTTCGCCCCCTCCATCGACGGCTCGTAACGTCCCGTCGGGATCGGGCGGATCTTCTCGCACATGTCGGCGATCTTATTCGGATTTTCGATCACGACCTCCTCCGCCGCCTCGGCGCCGAGGTAGGAAAATTCCGCGAGCATCTCCTCGGTCGTACGAAGATAGATGCCCGTGTCCTTGTCCGCGTCGGAAAACTTCATACCCGCGAGCAGGATCTTGCGGTAAAGCTCATCCTCCTTATTGAGGAAGTGCGCGTCACAGGTGGCGCAAACGGGCTTCCCGAGCTTTTTGCCGAGCGCGTAGATCTTGCGGTTGATGTCCTCGAGCGCGTGCTCGTCCGCGACTTTTCCCTCCGCAATGAGGAAGCGGTTGTTCGAGATCGGCTGGATCTCGAGATAATCGTAAAAGGACGCGATCTCCTCAATGTCCGCGTCGCTCCGCCCGTCGAGGACGGCACGGTAAAGCTCGCCCGCCTCGCACGCCGAGCCGACTAAAATTCCGTCGCGGTACTGCTCAAGCACCGACTTTGGAATTCTCGGAAAGCGTCGGTAATAATTCAGATAGCTGAAGGAGATCAGCTTATAGAGGTTTTTCAGCCCCTCGAGATTCTTCGCAAAGAGGATCATATGATAGGTCGGGAGCTTCAAGGGGTCGGTCTTCTCGCTCATCGTATCGAGCATCCGCTCAAAGGTCGCGACGCCCTCGTCCGAGAGCCGCCGCACCATCTCGTGAAAGATCGCCGCGAGCATCTTCGCGTCGTCCGACGCCCTGTGATGATGGAAGTCGCCGAGCCGATAAAAGTCCGCGATCGTATCGAGCTTGTGATTTTTCAGTTCGGGATTGACGTATTTGGAAAGTCCCACCGTATCGAGATAGGTATTCGAAAAGGGGAGCCCCGCCCGCTCCGCCGCCACGCGGATGAAGCCGACGTCGAAGTTCGCGTTGTGCGCGATCAGAAGCCTGTCCCCAGCGAATTCGAGGAAGGCGCGCACCGCCTCCGCCTCCTTCGGTGCCCCCGCCACCATCTCGTCGGTGATGGAGGTCAGCTTCGTGATCTCGGGCGGGATCTGGCACTCGGGGTCGACGAAAATGTCCATCTCGTCGAGCACCTCGCCCCCCTTGACCTTCACCGCGCCGATCTCGATGATCTTGCAGGTGCGGTTCGAAAGACCCGTCGTCTCGATATCGAAGACGATCATCTCGTCCTCAAAGGTCGGGTACTTTGTCCCGAAGACGCAGCGCGCCGTGTCGTTGACGAAATAACACTCGATGCCATAAAGAATTTTCAGCGATTCGTTCTTCGACTTCTCGAGCGCGAGCATCACCTCGGGGAACGCCTGTACGTTTCCGTGGTCGGTGACCGCGATGGCGGGATGTCCCCAGCGGATCGCCGTATTTACGATCTCCGCGGGGGTGATGATGGCATCCATCTGCGACATGTTCGAGTGTAGATGCAACTCCACGCGCTTCTTCGGCGCGTTGTCCTCCCGCTCGACCTTCTTGATCTTCTTGATCCCGCGGGGAGACAGGAAGGGCTCGTTGTCGAATTTATCCCGCATCACGCGCCCGAACGCCGCAACGTTCATGCCGCTTTTGAAGCCTTTGATCCACCCGGCGTCCTCTTTCGGACAACTTTTCTTTACATAAACGCTGCTTGTCCCGTCCGTAATACCCACGGTGCAGGAAATGCGGTCGCCCGCGCGATTCTCCTTTTCCGCCACCTCAAAAACGGTGCCGAGGAAGATCACGTTCGTATGTACCGTCTCGGCATCCGCGATCGGCTGTGGCTCCACGATCTCGAAGTCGTCGCCGAACAGGAGCTCCGCCCCCTCACATTCGAAGGTCGTCTTCCCCATCGAAAACCGTGTCTCGCCGAGCGCCACGGGCTCCACCGTATCCGAAGAACGGAGAGAGACCCTGCGTGCAAAATCCGCGTAAGGATCTTCGGCGATCGCCGCATCCTGCGCCGCGCGCACGCGCTCTTCTCTCTCTGTCACCGCGCGGGCGCGGTTCTGTGCCTCTGCCTCGGAGAGAACCTTCGCACGGTATTCTTCCCGCCTGCGTTCATGGCTCTCTGCCGAAACGGTGTCCGCCTCGATCTTCACCTCGCGCAAAACGCCGTAGCGGCTCTCGAGAATACGCGCGAGCAGACGCTCCGTGTCCGCGTTCTTGACGAACATCACGCCGTCCTCAAAAAAAGGAAGGGTGACATGAAAGACCCGACCGTCGTCCCGATAGCTCGCGTGATTGAAAAAGCCGTGTGTCACCGCACCGCAGAGCGCCGCCTCGGTCGCGATCTCGGGGAACCGCTCGACCGAAAATTCCTCGGCGGGAAAGTGCGGAAAGATGCGAAAGGAGGTCGCCGACGGATTCTCGCGATAGAGTGCGAGACATTCGTCCGCGATTTCATAGAAAAGCTCGGGGTCGACATGCTTGTCAAAATCGAGGAACACCTCGACCCGCCCCGTCTCCTTTTCCCACGTATATCCGCGCAGACGGGCACGCGAAAGGACGGCGCGTTTCTCCTCCTTCGGAGTGTAGCGTCGGAAAATATCAAAAAAACTCTTTTCTGCTTCCATGCGTTTGTCCCGTCCGTGTTTTGCTTCGTCTTTGGCGACATAGGGCTGTCCCCGCCGTCCGCGGTTTGCTTCGTCCTTGACGGCACAGGTTATCCCCGCCGTCCGAAAATTCCGTTATTTCACCGCGCCGTAGCGCTCAATGATCATTGCGATCAGCGTGTCGATCAGGCGGTCTTCGCTGACCTTCGCGAGGATCTCCCCCTTCGAGAAGATCAAGCCTTCGCCCTTTCCGCCCGCGATGCCGAAGTCGGCTTCCCTTGCCTCTCCGGGGCCGTTGACGACGCACCCCATCAGGGCGACGGTGATCGGCAGGCGGTCGAGCGCCTCTTCCTTTACCCGCTTCGTAAATTCCGACAACAGAGAGATGAGATCGATCTTCGTCCGCCCGCAGGTCGGGCAGGAGACGATGTTCATCCCGGGGCGCCGTGCAAGCCCGAGCGCCGCAAGGATCCGCCTTGCCGCCCCTACCTCGGCAAGAGGCGAGTCGGTCAGGGAGACGCGGATCGTATCGCCGATGCCCTCGGCGAGAAGCGTGCCGATGCCGATGCTGCTTTTCACCAGCGCGGCATCTCCTCCTCCCGCCTCGGTCACGCCGAGATGCAGGGGATAATCCGTCAATTCTGCCAACCTACGGTTAGCAAAAATCATGGTTTGCACATCGGACGCCTTGACCGAGATCGCGATATTCCGATAGTCAAGCTCCTCCAAAATTGCCGCATGGCGAAGCGCACTTTCCACCAGTGCCTCCGCCGTCGGCGCGCCGTATTTCTCGTAAATGTCCTTTTCGAGCGATCCCGCGTTCACGCCGATGCGGATCGGGAGCTGTCTCTCTCTCGCGGCACGGACGATCTCCGCCACCTTCTCGCGGGAGCCGATGTTGCCGGGGTTGATGCGGATCTTGTCCGCCCCCGCATCGATGGCGGCGAGCGCGATCTTATAATCAAAATGAATGTCCGCGACCAGAGGGACGCGGACGCCCTCCGCCTTCAACGTGCGGAAAATATCCGCCGCCTCCACATCGGGGACGGCGAGGCGAACGATGTCGCATCCTTCTGCCTCAAGCGCGTGCACTTGGGCGAGGGTCGCCTTCTTGTCGTGCGTATCGGTGTTCGTCATCGATTGGATCGTGATCGGCGCGCCGCCGCCGAGCGTCAGATGCCCGACGGTGAGCTTGCGCGTTGTCTTCCGCTCAATGCGGTTTTCTCTCTTTTTTTGTTCCATCCGGAAACCGTCCTTCCCGCGCGGTAGGCTCCTCGGAGGAGCTCCCCGCCGCTTTGGCGAATCAGAAGATCAGCTTAAAAATATCCTTGACCATAATGACGACGGACAATCCGAGCAAGAGGAGCAGTCCGACGCCGTTGATGATGCCCTCGAGCTTCGCGGGCATTTTCTTTCTCGTTACCATTTCGACCAGAATGACGATCAGCCGTCCGCCGTCGAGCGCGGGGATCGGAAGCAGATTCATCACACCGAGGTTGATGCTGATGAGTACCGTGATATACAAAAGGGAGGTAAAGCCCGCCCGTGCGGCATCGCCGATGGCGGAGGAAATTCCGACAGGCCCCGACACCGCGGCAAGCGTATAGCGCCCCGTAATCAGGTCAAAGAGCGACTCCCAGCACATGCGCACGATGAGGCAGGACTTGCGGAAGGAATAGGTCATTACGCTCCCGAAATCCTTCTCGGTGCGGTTAACGCGGAAGTCCATCATGCCGAAGGTCTGCCCCTCCTCCTCCGCGGTCGGAAAGATCACGTCGGGGAGCTCCACCTCGGCGCCGTCGCGCAGAACCACGAGGTCGAGCGGCTTGTTTCCCTGCCGCATGATCTCATAGCTGAGTTCGTCCAGAATTTTGACCCGTTTTCCGTTGACCGAAAGAACGGTATCTCCCTCGAGCAGCCCCGACTCCGAGGAGGAGATCGTATAGCCCGTCGTCTCCTTGTCGGTAAAATCGTGCACCGTCGTCGAGCCGAGCGGGATCATCGTCGTCAGAAGGATCATCGCGAGCGCGCCCGCGACGATATTGACGGTAGCGCCCGCGGCAGTGATGATAAAGCGCTGCCACGCGGGCTTTTTATCAAAGGAATTCGGGTCGTCCGACTCTCCGTCCTCCCCTGCCATGGCGACATAGCCGCCGAAGGGGAGCATGGAAATGCTGTATCGGATGCCCGTCTTTTTCGAGTCGTAATAAAGAAGCTTCGGTCCCATGCCGATGGAAAACTCCTTGATCGTCACCCCGAAAATGCGGGCGAAGGTGTAATGCCCGAGCTCGTGGATCAGGATCAGAAAGCCAAACACCAATACGGCGATCAATATGGTTACAAAGGTATTCAAATCGGTTTCTCCTTATATCATGGCTTCGGTATATGCCCGTGTCTCTCTGTCGAGTGCGATCAGCGCGTCAACGCTCCCCTCGCAGGTGACGGCGGCGTCCCGCATGTGCGAAAATGCCCGCGTCACCAAGGAAAAGATCCCCGAAAACGTCACTCTTCCCTCAAGGAACGCCGCGACGGCAACCTCGTCCGCCGCGTTCAGCACGGCGCCCGCGCCCCCGCCGAGCCGTCCCGCCTCCATCGCGAGAGCGAGAAGAGGAAATGCCTCGGTATCGGGTCTTGCGAAGGTCAGTCGCCCGACCGAAAACAGATCGAGGGGCGCGACGGTCCCCGCCTCACGGTCGGGGTAGTCCACCGCGTATTGCACGCACGCGCGCATATCGGGAACGGACAGCTCCGCAATGACGGTGTTATCAATATATTCCACGGCGGAATGAATTATACTCTCTCTGTGAACGACGACCTCGATCCTCTCGGGCGGAATGCCGAAGAGATGCGCCGCCTCGAGCACCTCGAAGCCCTTGTTCATGAGCGTCGCGCTGTCCACCGTGATCTTCTTTCCCATCTTCCACGTGGGATGTGCGAGCGTGTCGGCGAGCGTCACCCGCTCGAGCGCCGCACGGTCGTACCCGAAAAAGGGACCGCCCGACGCCGTGAGGAGCAGACGCTTGACCTCCCGCCGCCGTCCCGCGGCAAGGCATTGAAAGATCGCCGAATGCTCACTGTCGACGGGCAGGATCTCGCAGTTCTTTTCTCTCGCCCGCCGCATTACGAGCTCTCCCGCAATGACGAGCGATTCCTTGTTGGCAAGCGCGAGGCGCCGCCCCGCGTCGATCACCGCGAGCGTCGGGCGAAGTCCCGCCTCGCCGAGGATCGCGTTGACGACCGTCTCGGCGTTCGTTTCGGAAATTCCCCAAAGAATTCCTTCCTCCCCGGGAAGCACGCGGATGTCGGTATCGGAAAGTCGGAGTGCAAGATCCCGCGCCGCCCGCTCATCCGCCACGGCGAGAAAGCGGGGCATGTGGACTCTCGCAAGCTCTTCGGCGAGCGCGGCATTCTTCCCCACGCTCATATAATCAACACGGTACCCGCGCGACAAGGCAACATCGAGCGCTTGTCTGCCGACGGAGCCTGTGGCACCGAGTACCGCAATCTTTTTCGTCATAAAAATCAATCCTTTTCTTTATGTAAACGGAGGAAACAAAAGGCAAAGGATCATCGTCGCGGCGGAAACGGCAAGTACCGAGTCGAATCTGTCCATAATTCCGCCGTGTCCCGGCATCAGGCGACCGTAGTCCTTCACGCCGTGCTCCCTCTTGACAAGAGAAGCAAGCAGATCGCCGATCTGTCCGACCACCGCGAGCAATATGCCGCCGAGCGAAAGGACAAGGTAGTTCGGCGTAACCTCCGCGACAAGCGAGAGGATCCACCCGTAAAGAACCATGAAGACGGCGGCAAAAACGATCCCGCCGAGCGAGCCCTCGACCGTCTTCTTCGGGCTGATCTCGGGGATCAGCTTATGCTTTCCGAAGAGGACCCCCGTAAAATACGCAAACACATCGGAGATCCACGCGGCAATGAACACGAGACCGAAGTAGTAAAAGCCCATCGGCAGATACCGAAGGATCGTCAGCGCCGTAAAGCAGGTGACGACATAAGTCACCGAGACGAACACCTCGGAAAGGTCGGCGTAGAGGATCTTCCCCTTCGCGAACACCGCCACCAAAAACGAGTACAAAAGATAGAGAAACAACGCGAGCGCGAGCACCAAAACGGCAACCGTGTCGTCATAGCTCTTCATCAGATAAAAGGAAGCGACAGGCAACGCGAGCGCGATCAGGTATGCGGGGATCGACAGGATCCACCGCGTATGCTGTCCGAGCACGCGAAGCATCTCAAACACTCCGCCGAACGCCAACAGCGCAAGCACGATCGGATATACGACATATTCCGACAAAAGAAAAACGCCGACCAGCACCGCGGCAATCACGGCGCCCGTTATGATCCGTTGTTTCATCTGAAAATATCCTTTCGGAGGGCAGACACTTCCGCGTCCGCCCGAAATGATAAGAGGAGAATGATCTCCGCGTCGGCACGCAATAACGCACCGAGAAAAGTCCATAGCTACCGCGACCTTGCGGAAAGTATCCCGCTTCACCGCCCTGCGGAAGCCTCGCAAAACGCGCGATTTCGTCATTTTGCGACAATCACGAAAAACGCATACCGCCTCTTCGATTTTTCGCCGCTTTGTAAAAAGCACATTGCTTGCCGTCTTGCCAAAACCGAAACGCGTCGGCATTCCGTCACCTTCACCGCCAAAACGGAGAAGAAGCGTACCGCCGAAAAAGCACGGCGAAGCGGGCAATTTACGCACTGCCGTCAAAATAGCCGCAAAACAGAGGCGCGCACGGCTTATTTTTTCGCCGTGTCCTCCGCGTCCAGCCCGCCGAAGCGGCGCTTTCTGTGATAGAATTCGTGTACCGCCTTCATAATGTCCTCACGGTCAAAGTCGGGCCACAGCGTATCGGTAAACACGAATTCGGAATACGCGCTCTGCCAAAGCAAAAAGTTAGAGCTCCGCATATCTCCGCCCGTGCGGATGATCAGATCGGGATCGGGCGAGTGAGAGGTGTAAAGATGGCGCGAGATGCTCTCCTCCGTCAGCTCCTCTCCCGCCGCCACCGCCTCGCGTGCGGCATGGACGATCTCGTCCCGCCCGCCGTAGTTCAGGGCTACGTTACAGACGAAGGGTCTGTCCTGTGCCATGCCCTCGACCTCGATGCACTTTTCGCGCAGTTTTTCGGGCAGAGCCGCTTTATCGCCGAGGAATTTCAGCGAGAACGTAGGGTCTTCTTTTAACTTTCGGATCACGACCGTATCGAGATACCGATACACGAGATCCATGATCGTGTCGACCTCTTCCTTCGGACGCTTCCAGTTCTCGGTCGAGAAGGCGTACAGGGTCACGGTATGCACGCCGATCTCGCGGAAGATCTCGAGAATGTGCTCGATCTTCGCCGCCCCCTGCGCGTGTCCGTAGGTGCGCGGCATCATGCGGCGCTTCGCCCATCTTCCGTTGCCGTCCATAATGATGGCAACCGACTGCAAGCGCTCGTCGACGCGGAAGGTCTCCGCGTGTTTCTTCTTAAACCACATGGCAATTCGGGAGACCGTCAGATCTCCATGACTTCCTTCGTTTTATTCTGCGTGACCGTGTCGATCTCCTTCGTGTACTTGTCGGTGAGATCCTGCACGGACTTATCGCCCGCCTTCGCCTCATCTTCGGTCAGCTCGGAATTCTTCTTCATCGCCTTTACTTTATCGTTGGCTTCGCGGCGGATGTTACGGATGGCGACCTTCGCCTCTTCGCCCATCTTCGCGACCTGCTTTGCGAGCTCTTTTCTTCTCTCCTCGGTCGTGGGCGGGAAGACGAGACGGATGCAGGTACCGTCATTCTGCGGATTGATGCCGATGTCGGAGGTCAGGATCGCCTTCTCGATGCCCCGCGTCGCGCTCTTATCCCATGCCGTAATGACGATGGTGCGCGCGTCGGTCACCTTGATCTCCGCGATGTCGCGGATCGGTGTCGGCGAACCGTAATAGTCCACACTCACTTTTTTCAGAACGTCGGGATTGGCTCTGCCCGCACGGATGGTCGACAGGTTCTCACCGTAGGCGGCGACGCTCTTTTTCATTTTCTCTTCAAATTCTTTGGTCTCGAATTTCATGGCGTTCTCCTTATAATTGAATTTTCATTTTGTCTTTGGTTTGGGATTCAGTCGGGGGTCACGACGGTGCCGACCTTCTCCCCGCGCACGGCGGCAAGAATGTCCTCGGGCGCCGAAAGTCCGAAGACGCGGATCGGCATCCCCGTCGACAGGCAGAACGCCGCGGCGGTAAAGTCGATCGCGGCGAGCCCGCGGGACAGGATCTCGGTGCAGGAGACGGTCGTGAGCTTCTGCGCGTTCGGGTCACGGCGCGGGTCGGCGGTATAGATATAGTCGATGTTTTTCGCCATCAGCATGGCGTCGGCGCGGATCTCCGCCGCGCGCACGGCACCCGCCGTGTCGGTAGAAACGAAGGGCATTCCGAGCCCCGCGCCGAACACGACCACATGCCCCGCCTCGAGGTGGCGGATCGCTCCCTCGGCGGAATACACCTCGGCAAAGGGCACCATGGGCACCGCGGTCATGACCACGGCTTCCGTCCCCGCGCGTCCGAGCGCGTCCTTTAAGCAGATCGCGTTGATGACCGTCGCGAGCATTCCCATGCGGTCGGCGTCGGTGCGATCCATATCGCCTCCCTGCCTACCTCGCCAGATGTTCCCCGCGCCGACAACGACGGCGAGCTGATAGCCCTCCTTCACGCATTGTCCGATCGTCGCAGCAACGCGGTCAACGAACGCGTGATCGTAAATTCCCTCTCCTCCCGCGGCGAGCGCCTCGCCCGAGAGCTTCAAAAGGATCCGTTTCATAAAAAGTCCTTCCCGCCCGTCTCTGTTACGGGCTGTCTTCGTCTTATCGTTGGGATTCCTGCGTTTTTCCGTCAGATTCACCGACATGCTCTTTCCGAGAAAGGCTTCGTCAGTGCTTCTTTTTCAGCGCGACGACTTCTTTCGCCCGCTCCGCGATATGCGCGGCGGTCAGACCGTAGATCTCGAGAAGCTCGGGCACCTTGCCGCTTCTGCCGAACATGTCTTCCACGCCGACACGAAGCACCGGCACGGGGCAGACCTCGGAGAGGGTCTCTGCCACGGCGCCGCCGAGTCCGCCGATCACGCTGTGCTCTTCCGCCGTCACGATGGCGCCCGTCTCGCGGGCGGCGCGAACGAGAAGCTCTTTATCGATCGGCTTCACCGTATGAATGTCAATGACGCGGGCGTCGATGCCCTCCGATGCGAGCGACTCCGCCGCCTCCTTTGCAAGGTGTACCATATACCCCGTAGCGACGAGCGTCACGTCACCTCCGTCGCGATAGGTCACACCGCGACCGATCTCGAAGTGATAGTCCGCAAGCTCGGGCGTCAGGTTCGGCACGGGGAATCTTCCGAAGCGGAGATACACGGGGCCCTCGTGCAGGATCGCCGCCTCCACCGCGTGATATGCCTCGTCCGCGTCGGCGGGGCAAATGACCGTCATCCCGGGAATCGTGCGCATAAGCGCCATATCCTCAAGGCATTGGTGCGTCGCGCCGTCCTCACCGACGGTGATGCCCGCGTGTGTCGCACCGATCTTGACGTTCAGGTGCGGGTAGCCGATGCTGTTCCGCACCTGCTCGAAGGCGCGTCCCGCCGCAAACATCGCGAAGGAGGACGCGAAAGGAATTCTCCCCGTCGTCGCGATCCCCGCGGCGACGCTCATCATGTTTCCTTCCGCGATCCCGCAATCGAAGAACCGCTCGGGAAACTTCTTCTTGAACATTCCCGTTTTTGTCGCCGCCGCCAGATCGGCGTCGAGAACGACAAAGTCATACTTCTCGCCGAGCTCGACGAGCGCCTTGCCGTAGGCTTCTCTTGTTGCTTTCATTTCCGCCATGTTCGTATCCTCACGCAAGACTTTCTTTAATTTTTTCAAGGTCGGCGACCGCTACCTTATAAAGGTCTTCCTTCGGTGCCTGACCGTGCCATTCGCAGGCGTTTTCCATATAGGAGACGCCCTTTCCCTTGATCGAGCGGGCGATGATCACGGTGGGCTTTCCCTTCACCGTCTTCGCCTCGGCGAACGCCGCCTCGATCTCGGGGAAGCTGTGCGCGTCGATGGAAATGACGTGCCAGCCGAACGCGCGGAATTTCTCGTCGTGCGGCGTGGGGTTCATGACCTCGGTGATCTTACCGTCGATCTGAAGCCCGTTCCAGTCGAGCACCGCGCAGAGGTTGTCGAGCTTATAATGCGCGGCAAACATCGCCGCCTCCCAGACCTGCCCCTCTTCGCTCTCGCCGTCACCGAGCACGGTATAAACGCGGTAGTCCGCGCCCGCGCTCTTCCCCGCGAGCGCCATGCCGCACGCCGCGGAAATGCCGAGACCGAGAGAGCCCGTCGACATATCCACCCCGGGCACGCCCTTCATGTCGGGGTGTCCCTGCAAGCGGGAATCCGTCTTGCGGAGCGTCTTCAGCTCCTCCACGGGGAAAAATCCGCGGTGCGCCAGCACCGAATAAAGCGCGGGCGCGGTGTGTCCCTTGGAAAGGACGAAGCGATCCCGTCCCGCATAACGCGGTTCGTCGGGGCGGACGTTCATCTCTTCAAAATAAAGATAGGTAAGTATGTCGGCGATCGAGAGAGAGCCGCCGGGATGACCGCATCCCGCGGAATACACACTGTCGATGATACCGCGGCGCACGTCACACGCCATGCGCTCGAGTTGCCGTTCGGTCTGAGTCTCCATATATCCTCCGAAAATTCTCTTCGCGGATAAGAACCCGCATAATTTATCAATTTATATTTTACTATATTGCGCGCGAAAAGTCAAGAAAAAAAGAAGAAAGAGCGGGAAATTGCCACAATTCACAATTCGCCCCCCTCTCCCGCGCGGGAAAGCCGCACATTTGCCAAACCCTTTCGTGCAAAAGCAACAATGCGCCGCACGCTGTGCCCCCACCTTTCGCGTCCGCCTCTTTCACGTGCTCTCAAATGTGAGCCTTGCGTCTTCCGCGCGATCTCAAAGCCGTAGGCTCTGCCTTTTCGTGCGTCTTCAAATCCGCGCAATTCATCTCTTACGCAAGATGTTTCGTCCTCGACCGCAAAGTCCGCACGATCCGTCTCTTCCATAAGGCGTTTCGCACTTTCGAAACCGTTCGTTTTATCGCCCGATGCGCGGGATGTTTCCTCCGAGACTTTTCGATACATAGAAAAACCCCTGTGGCGGGTGCCACAGGGGTTTTGAGAGCGATCAATAATATCTTCTCGAGCGGGTCGCGATCTGGACGAGGAAGCCGAGCAGGGCGATCACACCGACGAGGATCCACTTCGTGATGGCAAGATCCAGCGGAATGAAGGAGAAGTCGACTGCCTTCATGAGCAGAACCGTGGAGAGATAACCGCCGAGGAACGCGGTACCGAGTCTCTCGAAGAACTTGAGGAAGATGAACACGAGGATGATAACGACGAGAGCGGCAACGGCGGCGATGATCTGCTTCGGCTCGGGAAGCGTGAAAAACATATCCGTGTAAAGAATCATGAACACGCTGTAACCCGCGGCGACCGCCACGGCAATCCAATAGAGGAACTTGCAAAGCAGAGCGGCAATCAGACCGATGACAAGTCCGCTGACCCAAGCGGGAAGAGACGGAAGAATGTCAACGAGCAGAGGCGCGACATACACTTCACCCGCACCGAAGCCCACGGCGAGGAACGCGATGAACTTCTGCGGTCCGAGCAGCTTCTTGCCGAAGAATGCCATCAGGACGGAGAATGCGAGAAGGACGTAGATGTAGAAATCGGGGATGAATCCGATCGCCTTCTCGTAATATGTACGGATATCGCCTTCAAGGAGCATCTTCTTGAAAAAGTCACCGATGTCCTGGAAGGAATAGGCAGCCTGTGCCACCTTCTGGAAGAACTCAAGCATAAAATTCCTCTTTCCCGGAGCGGCGGGCGGCGCCGTCCGTACGATTTTTCTTTATTATAGCACAGCCCGATTTTTTTGTCAAGAGTTTCCCATAAGTTTTTTTAATTTTTCTTCACTTTTACTCTTGCGGAAAAAGCAGGAGAAAGGCGGACGGCAAGGTCGCTGTTTCCTTTCTTTGCCGAGGTCCCGTTTTTCGCGAGGGTTCTCTCCCTCTTTCCGTAAAAGTTGCGTTTTTCCTTCCCGGAAGATCGCCCGATATGCGAGCCGACCGCGCTTGTTTTTTTTGCCCCGATCTTTTCAATGCGACACGAAAAAATCGCGGAATATGAACGGTTTTCTTTACATTTCGAAGAGCCCGCCGGAGAGAAATGCCTGCGTTTTCCCGCTTTTCGGGCTGTCGAGCACCTCGGCGGGCGTTCCCTCCTCCTCGATCTTTCCCTCCGCCATAAACACGATGCGATCGGAAACGGCGCGCGCGAACGCGAGCTCGTGCGTGACGACGATCATCGCGCGCGCGGGCGAACGAAGGGAGCGGATCACGCGGCAGACCTCCCCCGTCAGCTCGGGGTCGAGCGCGGAGGTCGGCTCGTCAAAGCACAGAATGTCGGGCTCCGACATCAGCGCGCGGGCGATCGCCACGCGTTGCCGCTGTCCGCCCGAAAGCTCGTGCGGATAGGCGCGCTCCTGTCCCGAGAGTCCCACCGCGCAAAGAAGCTCCGCCGCCCGCGCATCCGTTTCGGCAAACAGCCGTTTTCTCTCCGCGAGACTGTGCGTTCCTCGTCGGATCGAGAGCTTCGGCGCGAGGGTCAGATTGTCCGATACGTTGTATTGCGGGAACAGATGGAAGTCCTGAAACACGAGCCCGATCTTCTTCTGCGCCGCGGGGTCACACACCGCCCGCTCCCCCTCCATTCGGGAGAAAACGGGAGCGTCGCCGATCAGGATCTCACCGCTGTCGGGCAGCTCGAGAAAATTCAGACAGCGGAGGAGCGTCGTCTTCCCTCCCCCCGAAGAGCCGATCAGGGTGAGGATCTCTCCGCCCCCGACCCGAAGGCAAACGCCGTCCAGCACGACACGCTCTCCGAACGTTTTTCTTAGATCCCTTACCTCAAGTGCCGTCATATCGTTTTCCTCCGTCTCATATGCGATAGTAGCCAAGTTTTTTCTCCGTATAACGGAGAAGCAAGGTCAGAAGCCCCGTGAACAGAAGATAAAACAGTCCCGTATACAGGAGCGGCCAAAGCATTCCCTCAAGCTTGATATACTTCTGCGCGAAGAAAATGATCTCGTAATAGCCGATGATCCTCGCGAGCGAGGTGTCCTTTACGAGCGTGATGATCTCGTTCCCCATCGGCGGCACGATCCGCCGCACCACCTGCGCAAGGATCACGTAGCGGAAGGTCTCCCCGCGCGTCATGCCGAGCGTCTTACACGCCTCGTATTGCCCGCGCGGCACCCCCTCGATGCCCCCGCGGTAGATCTCCGAAAAATAGCAGGCGTAATTCACCGAAAAGGTCAAATAGGTTGCGAGCGCCACGTCGAGCGTCGGCAGACCGAGCAGTCCCGGTCCGTAAAACACCACGATGAGCTGAAGCATCAGCGGCGTCCCGCGCACGACCCATACGATGCCGCGGAAGAGCCAGCGGATCGGCGTCGGCGCCGACCGCGTAAAAAAGCAAACGAGAAGACCGAGCGGCACCGAAAAGATCAGTGTCACCCCGAAGATCTTGACCGTCTCCCAAAATCCCTCTAACAGATATAGCGTAACCCCGAGAAAACCCGTATCCATTCTTCCCCCGCCGTGCTTATTTCAGTTTCAACAGTGACTTTGCCAGAACGTAATCGACAATGCACGCGTCCGAGGTTCCCGCGGACACCTCGAGAAGCGCGTCGGTCTGTGCCGATACCTCCTTGAGCTTCACCCCGCCGAGCTTTTCGACCGCCTGATAGTAGCCTGCGGAGCCGCCCTCGACCGCCACCAGCTTTCCAAACAGCTCCGTGGGGGAGGAGTACGACCCGTTCTTCACCACCAGCACCTGCCCGTTCTGCATATAGCTTCCCGTGACCTCGCACGCCTTTTCGATGGCGGGGGTGATCGTCATACCGTTCCAGATGCAGTCAATGTTTTTCGTCTCGAGGTCGACGAGCTTGTTGTCCCATTCGATCTCGAGAAATTCCGCGCGCACGCCGAGCCTCTCGGCGAAGCGGTTCGCCATATCGGCGTCAAAGCCGATCCACTTTCCGTCCGCGTCCTGATAGTCCATGCCATCGAATACCGTCACGCCGACCGTCAAAACGCCCTTCCCTTTGATATAATCCGAATCCGTCGTGTCGGTCACGGAAGAGCCGCCCGCCGAAAAGACCGAGGGCAGGCTCCCCTCGAGCCCGTAGACCGCCGCCATCCGTGCCGCCGTCCCGTCGGCAAAATCCGAAGCGAACATCGCGTCAAGCTCCCGCGCAAGGTCGGAGCCGCGGCGGAACGCCACGCCGTATTCCTCGCTTTCAAACAACTCGGTCTCAAGCACCGTGAGATCGTCATATACCCCGCCCCTACAGGAGGAGAGCAACCCGCACGCGCATACGAGAAGCGCGGCGAGCAGAAGGATCGCAATTGTTTTTTTGATGTTTTTCATTTTTTCATTTTCCTTTCACTTTACTATGATAAAGTGACTATATCATATCACGCAATTTACGATTTGTCAATACTTTATCGAGAAAAAGTTGAATTTTCAAAAAAATCCCGTTATTTCCGCGTTTTTCTTTTTTCAACACTTGCAATTCTCCTCTTCATATAGTATAATGAAAGAAATTTACCACGAGGAGGCACCATGGACAAAAAGAAAATTCTCACACTCTCCGAGGTCTCGAAGTTTTATACCGGCACGCAGACGCCCCCCGTCGCAGTCGCCATTGCCTACGGCGCATTGCCGCTCTACCGCCTCGCGGCAACGCTTCTTCCCACCCTGTGCCTCCTCGGGAAGCCCCCTGCCCGTCTCGCCTCGTCGTATGACCTGTGACTAAATAAAAGCGTCCGACGAACCCGAGACGCACCCGCAAGCCGACACGTAAAACAAAGGCTTGCGGGGCGCAAAGCAAAAGGCGGGCAAACAAAGAACGCTCACAATAGCGCGCTATCACGCGCTATAAAAGAAGCGCACGTCAAAGCAGAGAGCGAGAAAAAGCAAAAATTCACGCAAAAAACCGCCTACTCAAAAAATCCAATCGCCCGAAAAACCATGCAAAAAGGAGAAAATTATGAAGTTTCACTTCCGATATGTATACACTTATTTTCATTTTGACGATATTTTGAACGAAGGCGCCTATGACGAGACCTTCGATGCCACCTACGCAAACCGCTTCACTCTCACGCATCAGGAGGACAGTAGCTTTCTCGTCAGCGGCATCGGGCGGGACGCGAGAGGCGAGTACGCCATCCTCACCTTCCCGAACAAGGACAACCTCGTCCTCCACAAAGACGAAGAGGTCGAGCTTGCCTACGACGAATTCACCGATACCATGGGCGATAATTGCCACAACGTCTACGAAGGCACCGTAACGCTCGAATAAGCAAAAAGCCCCCGCTCAAGCCGCTCAAACCCCCGCGGAAAGCCAACAAAGCAAAAGAGAGACCACACAAAGCAAAAATCCCGCAAAAATGCGAATCTCTCGGCAAAACCGCACACCGCATAAACCGCAAAATCGACCCGCCGCGAAAAACAAACCCACGAAAAAATCCCCCAAGACAAAATCACACCCCGCCGAAGGAAATCTCCCTCGGCGGGGTGCTTTGCTGTGAACAGAAAAAACGAGGGCTTATGCCATGACGGCATAAGCCCTCGCTCGGTTGATCTTATTCGGCTTCGGAGGTCTTCGTTCCCGTGACGTCCGCAAACAATTCGCCGTCCTTCACGTCGACGGTGATCTCGGTGTCGGGCGCGATGTCCTCGGCGATCATCTTCCGCGCGAGAAGCGTCTCCACATGCGATTGCAGATACCTCTTGAGCGGACGCGCACCGTAGATCGGGTCGTAGGCGCGCTCGATGATCAGATCCCGCGCCGCGTCGGTCAGACGGAGCGTCAGCCGCTTGTCGGCGAGCCGCGCGTTCAGCGCCGCGACGGCAAGGTCGACGATCGCATAGATGTTCTCCTTCGTCAGCGGCTTGAAGGTGATGATCTCGTCGAGACGGTTGAGGAATTCGGGACGGAAGGAGCGCTTCAGGAGCGCCTCGACCTTTGCCTTCGCCTCGTCGGAGATCTCGCCGTCACGGATACCGTCGAGAATGATATCCGAGCCGAGATTGCTCGTCAGAATGATGATCGTATTCTTGAAATCCACGGTGCGTCCCTGACTGTCGGTGATACGACCGTCGTCAAGCACCTGGAGCAGAACGTTGAACACGTCGGGATGCGCCTTTTCCACCTCATCGAAGAGCACCACGGCATAGGGCTTTCTGCGGACCGCCTCGGTCAGCTGACCGCCCTCGTCGTAGCCGACGTATCCCGGAGGCGCGCCGATGAGACGCGACACGCTGTATTTCTCCATGTACTCCGACATATCGATACGCACAAGGTTCTTTTCATCGTCGAAGAGCGCGGCGGCAAGCGCCTTCGCAAGCTCGGTCTTACCGACACCGGTAGGTCCGAGGAAGAGGAAGGAGCCGATCGGGCGCTTCGGGTCCTGAATGCCCGCACGCGAGCGAAGAATGGCGTTGCATACCTTTTCGACGCCCTCGTCCTGACCGATGACTCTCTTGTGCAGGATCTCGTCCATGTGAAGGAGCTTTTCCCTCTCCCCTTCCATCAGCTTGGCAACGGGAATTCCCGTCCAACGGGCGACGATCTTCGCGATCTCCTCCTCCGTCACCGAGTCACGGAGCAGGCTGTCGCCGTTTTTCGTCTTGACCGCCTCTGCCTCCGCTTCTTCAAGCTCCTTTTTGAGTCCGGGGAGCTTGCCGTATTTCAGCTCTGCGGCGCGGGAAAGGTTGTACTCGTTCTCCGCCTTTTCGATCTCCGCGTTCATGCGTTCGATCTCCTCGCGGATCTTCTGCGTCTTGCCGATGCCCGCCTTCTCGCGCTCCCATTTGACTTTCATTCCGCCGAAGGTCTCGCGCAGGTCGGACAATTCCTTCTGCACCTTCGAAAGGCGCTCGGCAGACAGCTTGTCGCTCTCCTTTTTGAGCGCCGCTTCCTCGATCTCGAGCTGCATGATCTTTCTCGAGATCTCATCCATCTCGGTCGGCATCGAGTTCATCTCGGTCTTGATCAGTGCGCACGCCTCATCCACAAGGTCGATCGCCTTGTCGGGAAGAAAACGGTCGGAGATATACCGGTTCGAAAGCGTCGCGGCGGCGATCAGCGCACCGTCGTGGATCTTGACGCCGTGATACACCTCGTAGCGCTCCTTCAGACCACGCAGAATGGCAACCGTGTCCTCGACCGAGGGCTCGGGCACCATGACGGGCTGGAACCGACGCTCGAGTGCCGCGTCCTTCTCGATATACTGGCGGTATTCGTTCAGCGTCGTCGCACCGATGCAGTGGAGCTCGCCGCGAGCAAGCAGGGGCTTTAAGAGGTTGCCCGCGTCCATCGCGCCCTCGCTCTTGCCCGCGCCGACGATCGTGTGAAGTTCATCGATGAACAGGATGATCTTGCCCTCGCTCGCCTTCACCTCGTTCAATACGGCTTTCAGCCGCTCTTCAAATTCGCCGCGGTACTTCGCCCCCGCGACCAGAGCGCCCATATCGAGGGAGAACACCGTGCGATTCTTCAGATTCTCGGGCACATCGCCGCGCACGATACGCTGCGCGAGCCCTTCGGCGATCGCCGTCTTACCGACGCCGGGTTCACCGATCAGGCAGGGATTGTTCTTCGTTTTTCTCGAAAGGATGCGGATCACGTTTCGGATCTCGTCGTCTCTGCCGATGACGGGATCGAGCTTATGCTCCCTCGCCATCTCCACGAGATCCTGTCCGTATTTTTTCAGCACGTCATAGGTGCCTTCGGGATTTTCGTTTGTCACTTTGCTGTTCCCCCTTATCTTTTTGAGTGCGCCGAGGACTTCGCTCCCCGTCAGACCGTGACGGCGGAAAAGCTCCTTTAACTTCTCCCCGCCGCGGTCGAGAAGCGCGAGAAGCAGGTGCTCGACCGAAAGATATTCGTCCCCCATCTTCTCCCGCTCGCCGTCCGCCACACGAAGCACGGCGTCAAGCCCCGCCGAAAGATAGATCTTGTCGGGATCGTACCCCGAGCCTCCGATCTTCGGCAGTGCGTCGACCAGCGCGTCCGCCTCGCGGCGGATCGTGTCGGAGGACTTCCCGAGCGAGGAGAAGATCTCGGGGACGAGCCCGTCCTTCGCCTTCATCAGGGCGGCGAAGAGATGCACGTCCTCGATCGCCTGCTGCCCCGAGGAGGCGGCAAGCCCCTGCGCCTCGCGCAGTGCCTCGAGACTTTTTTCCGTCATATGATTCATGTCCATAAACACTCACCTCATTTCCCATCGGCACGGACGATCTCTCGTCCGACACCGTCGGTTCTTCTTTTCGATTGCTTATATTGTACGCCGAATTCGTGAATTTTCAAACGTCATTTTGTGGATTTTTTGTAAATGTTAGCACTCAATGATCGAGAGTGCTAATTC
>CAVEOF010000013.1:23252-40439 GCA_963617165.1 Coriobacteriaceae bacterium
AATTCCAAAAAGAAGGGGCTCCGCCGCACGTGCGGGCAGGAAATTTCCGTATTTCCGTATTTTTCGCATTTTCTCTTGACAAACGGCGAAAAATATCGTATGCTATTGAGAGTATTCCCAAAAGGGAAAGCTCCTATGGAAAGGACGGGACCGATATGGCAGAATTTCTCCGCGAGGTCGTGCTCGACGGACTCCTCGACACGGCAAAATTGCTTCCTTTTTTATTCCTTACCTATCTCGCGATGGAATTCCTCGAGCATCGGGCGGAGGGGAAAGCCCTGCGCTTCCTTGAGCGCTCGGGCAAATTCGGGCCCCTGCTCGGCGCGCTCGTCGGTACGGTGCCGCAGTGCGGCTTCTCCGCCGCGGCGGCGAACCTTTACGCGGGGCGCGTCATTTCCCTCGGCACACTGCTCGCCGTCTTTCTCTCCACGTCGGACGAGATGCTCCCCCTGCTCATTGCGGGCAACGTGAAGATCACCTCGGTGCTTCTGATCCTTGCCGTCAAGATCGTCGTCGGCATTCTCTGCGGGATGCTCGTCGACGCGGTGATGCGCCGTCGGCATAAGGAAGAGACGCCGCACGTCGACGCGCTCTGCGAAAAGGAGCATTGCCATTGCGAGAAGGGCATCTTCCGCTCCGCCCTTCATCATACCCTTCACATCACGCTGTTTCTGCTTCTCGTCACGCTGTCGATCAACGCGGCGGTGTTCTTCATCGGCGAGGAGGCGATCGCCTCCCTGCTCTACGACCGTCCCGTCGTCAGCCATCTCATCGCGGCGCTTCTCGGTCTGATCCCGAACTGTGCCGCCTCGGTCGTCCTGACGGGCTTTTACCTGAACGGATTTCTCACGGCGGGCGCCATGCTGTCGGGACTTTTGCCGGGGGCGGGCGTCGGACTGCTCGTCCTGCTCCGCGTCAACCGTCCGATGAAGGAGAATCTGCGCATCCTTCTTCTGCTCTTCGTCGTCGGCGTCCTTGCGGGACTTCTCGTCGACGTCACGGGGCTGTCGGCACTCCTTTGACATAAAAAGTCAAAATCCTGCAACTTTTGTGCAAAAAGCTACTGGACAATACGCAAAATCTGTGATATACTGAAAGCGAAGACCGAAAGAGATCTCTCATCCCTTCGGAGAGAAGAAAAGAGGTAAATTTTCATGAAAAAGAATCTTGCGATCATCGGTTACGGCGGACAGGGCGCATGGCACGCGAACTGGGCGCAGAAGAGCGACGTCGTGTCGCTCGCCGGTATCTACGATATTGCCGAAAAGAGAGTCAATGCCGCAAAGGAAAACGGCATCCACACCTACGCGTCCTTTGAGGAGGCGCTCGCCGACCCGAAGGTGGACATCGTCCTCTGCGCCACACCGAACGACGTACATAAGGAGATCGTCATCCGCGCGCTCGAGGCGGGCAAGGACGTGGTCTGCGAAAAGCCCGTTGCCCTCTCCGTCGCCGATTTTGACGAAATGACGGCTGCCGCGAAGAAGGCGGGAAAGCTCTTCACCGTTCACCAGAACCGCCGTTTCGACGTCGACTTCCTCGCCATCCGCTCCCTGATCCAAAGCGGAGAGATCGGCGAGCCGATCAATATCGAGTCGCGCATCCACGGCTCCCGCGGCATCCCCTCCGACTGGCGTTGCCATAAGCCGCAGGGCGGCGGCATGATCCTCGACTGGGGCGTTCACCTCATCGACCAGATGCTCCGGCTGATTCCCGAGACGGTGACGAACGTCTATTGCGAGACCACCAACATTACGACAAACGAGGTCGACGACGGCTTCCATCTGCTTCTCACCTTCAAGAGCGGGAAGCGCGCCATCGTCGAGGTCGGAACCTATAACTTCCTCGCCCTTCCCCGCTTCTACATGCAGGCGAAGAGCGGCACCGCCCTCATCGAGGACTGGCAGAAGAAGTGCCGCGTCGCGAAGCTCAAGGCGTGGAACGAAAAGGAAGTCACCCCCGTCCAGACGGCGGCGGGCATCACCAAGACGATGGCGCCCCGCGACGAGCTCACGCTCGACTATTACGAGATCGAGCGCCCCGTCTCGGACGTGCACGATTTCTACCGCAATCTCGTCCGTGCCATCGACGGCAAGGAGGAACAGCTCGTCAAGCTTCCCGAGGTCAGACGCGTGCTTCGTGTCATGGAAGCGGCGTTTCTCTCCGCCGAAAAGAAGGAAGCTGTCCGCACGACGATCTGAGCACAGCGGCGAAAGCCGTCAAAAAGGGGCTGTCACCAAAAGGACGCCCCCTTTTGCGTATAAGCCAAACGCAAGCCCCGACTTCACAATTCATAATTCTTAATTCATAATTCTTAATTCGTAATTTACCCCCGGGTGCACCCTCGGAAAAGAAAGGAAAGGACAGTCGATGGAAAAATGGAAAAAACGTGCGGCAGAGCTTGCCGCCGCGATCGCTCTCGGAGACAAGGCGTTTCCCGCCGTGATCCCCTACCGCCCCGCGAAGACCTCCGTCTCCGGCGCGGAGCTTCCCTTCTTCAAGCGTTCGAGCCCCTCGAAGCACGGCATCTCCCCGCGGAAGATGCGGAATATGCTCCGTGAGCTCGAAGCGGAGAAGCGCGCCAACATTCAATGCCTCATGATCTTAAAGGACGGCGAGGTCATTGTAGAATGTGCCGCCCCGGGCTATGACGTCAACATCCGCAAGGTCGCCTATTCCATGTCGAAAACGGTCGTCGCGATGGCGATCGGCTGTCTCGTCGACGACGGCGTGCTCGACGTCGACACTCCCGTCGTCGACATCTTCCCCGAGATCCCCTATCGTGACAAGCGCTTTCCGCACATCACGGTAGACCACCTGCTCACCATGTCGAGCGGTGTCGATTTCAGCGAGGCGGGCACGGTCACGGAGGAAAAGTGGACGAACGCTTTCTTTGCGGCGCCCCTCGCCTTCGAGCCGGGCAGTGCCTTCTCCTACAACAGCATGAACTCCTACATTCTCGCCCGTATCGTAGAACGGATCAGCGGCGTCGGCGTCACGGACTTCCTGCGCAGCCGCCTGTTCGCCCCGCTCGGCATTACCAACGTCCTTTGGGAAAAGAGCCCCGAGGGATGCGAAAAGGGCGGCTACGGGCTCTCGCTCTCGGCGGAATCCTTTTTGAAGCTCGGCTATATGATGCTCTCGGGCGGCATGTTCTGCGGGCGACGGATCCTCTCGGAAAAATGGATCAGCGCCTCCGTCCGCACGCACAAAAAAACGCCCGAATCGGCGGGTGACTTCAACTACGGCTATCACCTTTGGGTCGGGCGTGAGGAAAACGAATTTCTCTTCAACGGGATGCTCGGACAGAACGTGTGGGTCCTCCCGCGCAGAAAGATCGTCGCGGTCATTCTCTCGGGCAACAACGAGCTCTTTCAGCAGAGCCCTGCGCTGGACATCGTAAGACGGCGGCTGAAGGAGGACACGACGATCGGCTTCTCCCGCTCGGACGAGCGCGCCCTCCGCACGGCGGAGCGCGACTTCTTCAAGAACCGCATGGCGGTCACCCCCCTGCGGGAAAGGCGCCCGCTCCTCCCCTTCCTGCCCTTCGGCGAGAGACGGCCGTATGACGAGCGTCTCACCCCCTTCCTCGGGAATTATCAATTTCCCGACAACAACCAAGGCATTCTGCCCCTCTTCGTCCGCGCAATACAAAACAACTATTCGGGCGGCGTTCACGCGCTTTCCCTCCGCCGCTTCGGAAACGGGTTGCTCATGACGACCGAGGAGGGAGACGGCAAGCGTGCCTTCCGCATCGGTCTTTACGGCTACGAGTCGCAGATCGTCGACTTCGCGGGCGAAAAATACATCGTCCGTACGCTCGGCGGCATCCGCGAAGAGGGAGCCAGACGGCATCTCGTCATTTGTATGCTCTTTCCCGAATCGCCGAATACGCGGCTGTTCGACCTCTCCTTCACACAGGACGGCAATCTGCGCTTCTCCATGACGGAGATCCCCGACCAGAAGATCGCGGAATCCTATGTCGATACCCTGCCCGCCGCCCTGCCGAAGCTCGCCCTGCTCTCCGAGATCCTCAAGCGCAGGCTCGGCGACAACTTCATTCAGAAGAAGCTCTACGAGATCTTCCACCCCGTTCTCATCGGCGTGGAAACGAGTCGACCGAACTTCTCGAAAGTGCTCGCCAAGGAGGAAGAAAAGGTCCGCGCCGAGCGCGCGAAATATGCCCTTCTTTCTTCCCTGATCGCGCGCTTCACCGATACCGCAGGCGACACCCCGGAGCCGCCCCCGCAGGCAAACGGCTTCTTCTCCCGCCTCCCCTTCATCAAACCGAAGAACGGGTGATCCCCTCCGATAACATGTATTGTCTTTTATTCTTTTTGTATTTCTTTCTCTTGTTATATTTCTGCTTCTTGCTTTTCGTTTTTCTTTCCGATATTTCTTTTTCGTCATTCCTCTATATTTTTCTTCAAAAGAGTAAAAACAGAGCATACGAAGCATCGGCACTTTTTTCCTACGGCGGCTCCTGCCCTACCGAAAAACACAAAATCTGTCTCAAAATGAAAATAAAGCTTGTCATATCATCAAAAAGCCCCTGCATGACATCCGTCTGTCGACTGACCTCATGATTTTGTGAACCTGTTAAAAAAGCTAAAAAGTGATGTGCTGTTTGAATATGGATCTGCGGGCATAATCTCTTTCTTTCCCCTGTTCGGGATTGTGCTCACAGGCATATATCCGATTTGTCGGTGTATTTTTCTGAAATTTCACAAAATATTTGCCGAGAAATTTTCCGGACAACCGAATACAAAAAGGAAGCCCGATATCAATTAGGCTTCCTTTTTCCGTGATGTCCGTTTCACCGCGAATATCGGCGGCGCTCCGCACCGCTGTCAGTAACTTATTTCAAAAAATCTTGCCGAATCGCTCTCGTTAAATTTCACCGTTAATACCCCTCCGCCGAGTTCATACTCCGTGGGCAAAATTTTCGGGTAAGCGACTTTCGCCACTTTCGCTCCCGTAACGGGCACGGCAGCTTTTTTATTGCCACGAAGCACCCATACGGCAATGTACAATATTTCTTTGCCGTTTTCGTTTACCTTCAAGCCGCAAGCAACGGTATCTTTCGAAAAATCGGTAAATCCGAGCGGAAAATACGGTGACGCGGTTTTCTTGATTTTTGCAAGCTTTTCGCTATAGTCCACGCCTTCTTTCACAAGCGCGAAATTCTCTGCCGAAAGTCTCGTTAAATCGCTCGCAAGGTGCATCCGTCCCAAAAATGCGTTTACCATATTCAAAACGACCTTTTCCGCCGTAACACCCGCGCCGCCCGCTATATCGCCGATTTTCTCCCCCGATACGGGATAACTCCATACCGCCGCCTGCTCCGGTAACACCCCCGCAAGCACGTTTCCAACAATATACGGGTACAGATAATCGCGAATCTGATCGGACGTAGATACAACCGAAAAATGCTTCAGCGTTTCATAGTCCATGCGCATACCGCCAGAAGAGCACGTTTCGAAAAGCACGTTTCTAAACCGCGTCCGAAGCTCGTCTATCCACGCAAGGTACGCCCGACGTTCCTCTTCAAAATCGCCGTCAACGAATCCGGAATCCACGTTGTAATCCATTTTGATATAGTCCGCGCCGTAATCCTCCGCCATGCGCCGAATCGTTTCCGTAAGGTATGTCCGCACCTTTTCCGCGCGAAAATCGAGAATATATTTTCCGCCTACATGTATGCGCTCGCCGTTCCGTTTCAAAAAGCAATCGTCGTCATAATACGCAAGCATTTCTTCACACTTTTCACCCACGATTTCAGGCTCGATCCAAAGTCCCGCTTTCATTCCGAGCGCCCGGATAGAATCGGTCATCGCCCGCACACCGTGTGGAAAATTTTTGCGGCTTTCGCGCCAACACCCCATATACGGGTACACCCAGACGCCACTCGGCACATCGTCGTGCCAACCGCAGTCGATCACATAATATTCCGCACCCGCTTCCGCGACCTTCGGCGCATAAATTCTTGTTTTAGCCTCACTCGGACTGTCCCACGAAAGGTGCATATACTCGTTGAAAATCACAGACAGCTTTTCGTCCGCCGCGCATTTTCCCGCGATGTGCCTCCTATATTTCGTCATTTCTCCGAGCGTTTCGTTTAAGGATTGACCAAAGCAAACCGCCGTGCGCGCGCAAAAATACGTTTCGTTCGGCAAGAGCGTTTTTTCGTATCTGTGCGCGGGAGAAGCGTTGCCGCAAAGCGCAAGGTAAACATGCTCGCCCGCAGCCGAAAGCTCGTAGTACCAATTGTGGTTGCTTTCAATCTGGAACATCAAAAACTCGCCTGTTTCGGCATTTTCAATGATTCCCTGCGGCAATTCCTCTTTCGTGGACCAACTGCCGATATTCGCGCACGAAAGCTTCTTGAAATTGCGCGCGTGCGACTCAAAAAAGCCGAAATCGAACAGCGAAAATCTGCGCGGTTGACACTCCGCATGGTGGCTTTGTACAAATTTTGTAAAATACGTTTGATCGGCACTCCGTATCGTCGCGCCGACACCCGCACCGCCAAGAACGAGCGTGGTCGCCATTTCGATTTTTTGAACACTATCCGAAATGTTTTTTATCGTTTTTTCAACCGAAACCCCGTTCGCATCGCCGTAAGCGATAAACGTGGAAACGACTTCGACGCGCTCGTTCCTCTCGATGATACAAAGACGATCGGCACTCGATTCGTGCGAAACGTAGCGGAGCAAATCCGCCTCGCTTGTGCCGATACAAAGATTCTGATTCACCGAAGAGCGCGCCGCTCCCGTAAGCTGAACTTCGGAAAGCGGCATCCCGTTCATCGTAATTTTTCTTATCGCTTCGTCTACCGTAAATTTAAAATTCGCAAACTTGAATTCCGTCATATTCCCACTCCTTTCAATTGCAATTTATCGGTTGAAAGCCGACACGATGATGAGTCATGTCATATCCGACAGTCATACATTCCGTAATCCACTCTAAAAAATCGCCGTTATTTACTAAAACGGTTCTATAATAAATGTTGGGGTAATCTCAGAAAATTGACAAAGAAAATGAACATAAAGAGAAAAAATCCGTCGGAATAAAGTTTCAACACCATTCGCGGGAGATTTTCTTTTATGCTCATTTTATACACGAGGATTCTGAATTCACAGGATGCAATGATAGAAAAATCGAAATTCGGAAAGCAGAGGTATCTCTCAACGACATGCGGCAAGAAATTGCGGAGCCGAATTCGTTTCTGCCGAAATACCGACGCAGACCTCTCACCTCATTCCCTCCGCGATCGATAAGCTCTCCGATGAGCGGTCATTCACCTCGGTAGCAAGAGAAACGGGTCTTTCGACATCTGCAGTGATCCGTATCTTCGACCATGTCGCAACCGCATTTTACATATTTTCTCCCACCGAAACGCCGCGCAGAAACACGGAAGAGGTTTCCGCTTCGCTACGCTCCGTTTCAACCTCTTGCGTCTCCTCCGTGTTTCTGCGTCCTTTTCGGTAATTTTACTCTATTTCCTTTTTTCTCCCGGTTAACTATTGACATAGAGCCATATTTTCGAATCCGAAATTGCTTTTAAGCGAAAAAACTGCAAACGAACGCATGTCGCCGTACACGGTACGGTGACACCTTCGCTTATCGTCGATCGGGAAAATTCAGTCGAGATTCAACTGATTCAGCATATCGCGCAGAACCTTTGCTTCCGCGGCGGAAATCGTAACGCCTTTCCCCATCTTCTCGTGATCGGGCGACCATGTCCGCAGGTCGTATACAGGCTCTCTGTCATTCCAGCTGATCAGATTCAGTTCCTTGTTCCAACCGTTCGTCCCTTCGCTGACGACACCGATCTTGTCAATGACTTCGTACTTGATTTCAGGCATTTTTGCTGTCTCCTTCGTGTTTTAACCTCGGTATTGCTATTTTACCATATATTTTATGACTTGTCAAGAAAAATGTAAAAAATATATGAATTATTTTATTTTTTGTCTTTTGCTTGTGATTTTCGAGTCTGCAAGGGCTTACCCGCCCTTTGACGTGCAGAGATCAGAGTCCCAATTGCTCTATCAGCTGCTTCGTGCGGTCGACCGTTTCTTCATCCATTGCGCTTGTCATTTGGAGCGAGCGGGAGGCGCGATCTCTGACATCCCTGCGGAACAGCAGTCTGAGGATCCTCCATACATAAAATACGGGAGCAAGCCACGGATGCTTTTGCAATACGGGAAAACGCCCGGAAAGGATCCGCATCGGCGGGAATAAGCGATAAAAGATAAAGCCGAGCCTTCCCTTTTTCTTCATACACTGGAGTTGTGTCCGCTGCTCCGTGGTGCCGTAAACGCCGCCGTGAAACAGGAAGATCTCCATCCCGCGGCAAAGCTCGTCGGCTTCCGCCCCCACAAACCAGACATCGCAAAGGCGGAATACCCCCGCGGCAAACTTGGTAAGGGACGCATCCGAAAGCAGGGCGGAAAGCTCCGCTTCGTCATACGCGGTCGAACGTCGGTACAGGAAAACATCCATAAACGGGCGCACGCCGCACCCGCCGCTCGTAAAATGGTAAGACATGTGCGCAAGCAGATGAAAGAGGAAAAAGGAGGGGTGCATCCGATACAAAAACGGATCTTCTTCCGACGGCAGGGCGTACTCCCACACGCGGTCGAGCACGCGATCGAGCGTCGGGATGTTCTCCTTGATATTGAAGTGCAGTTCGAGCAAAAGTCCGTCCTCCGATGTCATTGAGACATCGTGGAATTCCCGCCCTTCGTTGCGATAGCCGATGGCTTCGAGAGTGCGCACCGCGTCGTCAAGTTGCTCCTCATGAACGAGGATGTCCATGTCACAGCTGGTGCGCTGCCACGACTCGGGATAGAGCGTGCGCATGATGGCGCCCTTCAGAGGAAGATGCACGATCTTCGCATCGGAAAGTGCCTCCCCCACGCGTCGAAGTGCGGCAGTCATCCGCTCGTCGCGGTAGAGCGCGAGGAACATCCGCTTTTGGTATTTCTCGGCATAAGGCGAGGGGAACTCAAGCCCCGCACGTTCCGCCGCGGGCAAGATCAGATGGGCGAGATCTTGATCCTTGGAAAGGCGATAAAGCCGCGCCTCTTCCCTCTCCGACAGCGGAGCGAGCTCCGGCGCCTTTGCCGTATCGGAGTGAGGCGACAGAAGGATGCGCAGAAGCTCGATGAGGCGCTCCTCCGCATGCACCTCACGTGTGGACATTTCAGTCGACATGCCGATCATTTTCCTTTCTCTGTGAGTTTTTTCACTAAATATTTTTATTTATTATAGCAATCCGAGGGGTGTTCGTCAATAGAATTGTCAAAAAAACTCGAATTGGCGGGTGTGGAAACGTTGTAACGGGATCTGATTTCCCCGAGCGGGTCCGACCTTGGTTTTCGGAGCGGGTTTGAGGGCTGCTTTTGCGGCTTTGGTGGGGTGGTTTTTCGGACGGGTTTGAGGTCGGCTCTCGGGGTCGGGACGGGTTGGTTTTTGAGGCGGGTTCCGTTTCGACTTCCGAGAGAGTCGGTTTTGATTTTTTGGAGCGGTTTTAATTTCCGAGGCGGAAGGTGAGGCGGACGGGGTTGTGATCCGAGTAGGCGAAGGAGAGGGGGACGACCTCGCTCTTTACCTCCCCGACGTTCGGGGAGAGGAGGAAACCGTCTACCGTAAGAACGAATTGCGAGGAGGTGTAAGGTCCGTCGGCATTGCGGCAGGAGGGGACGGGGTTCTCCCGATCGAGGGGTGCGACGAGACGGATGTCAACGCCGTCGAACGCCTCGGGCGGGATCGGCTGTGCCCATGTCTGCCCTTCTCCGCTGATGCCGAAGATCTCCTCGCTGTCGCCGAGGAGGTCCTTATTGAAGTCGCCGCCCGCGACGGCGTAATTCCCTTTCTCGTATTCCGACTGCATGTCTGCGAGGAGCATTTCGAGCTGCTTCGTCGCGACGGTGCCATCCGAGGTATAGGCGGAGAGATGAACGGTATAGAGGACGAGCTCATGTCCGTCCTCCGTCGGCAGACGGGAGACGGAATAGGCGCGGTCGAGGTCGAAGAATTTCATGAGCGACTGCTCGACGGGAAGCGAGCGGCGCTCGGCGGAGGCGACGCGGTATTTCGAGAGGGTGAGCATCCCCGACTTTGTTTTTCCGTGGGGTCTCGTGAAGGGATAGAAGAGATAGGAGCTGTCATAGTTCATCGCGTAGATCGACGCGTATCCCGAAAGCCCGTCCGTGAGGATCCCCCGCTCGTCGACACCGTAGGTACGGGTCGCGGAGAGATCCACCTCCTCGAGCATGAGGAAGTCGGTGTCCTCCGTCCGAAGGTAGGCGAGGATGTCCGCCATGTTCGCGCGGACGGACGTCTCCGAGGCGGCGCGGCTCTCGGTGCCGCCGTCCATGAAGAAGCCGAAGTCGGGCGTGTAGGCGGCGAAGCCGATGTTGTAGGACAGGAGGGTATATTCCTCTCCCTCGCGTACGAGGGCGTCTCTCTGTCCCCCGACGTCGAGGGCGAGATGATCGGCGAACCTGTGATAGTCGATGAGAAGATAGGAAAGGTAGCCGACGAACAGGATCGCGACAAGGCACAAAACGGAAAGGACGACGCGCAAAATGCGCCGCCAAAGGGGGCGGGGCGGACGGTACATCATGATTTCCTCCTATGGATGAATTTCTTATGTTCAGTGTTTTGCGTGCGGGTAAAAGTATACGCGTGCTTCCTCTTTGCACGCGCGGAAAACTATGTGCGCGTTTTCTTTTTGCGTGAGGGCGCACATGCTTTTCTGCTTTCGTGCGCAAAAAATACGCGTGTGCAAAGTAATTTCAGTATAGCACCTTTTTGCGCAATTGTCAAGAAAGTCCTTGACGCGACCTTTGGCGTATGCTATAATACGAGCGAGGAAACTTGCTTGCAAGGGGTTCCGAGCGCAATATTTCCACGAAAACGGCGGTTTGGCGAAGACAAATCGCGTGGCAACGACAGTTGCCGACAAAATTATATTTTGTCTCGTTTCTATGTTATAATATTATATAAAACAAATCATCGGTCGGAGGAAGATCATGGAAAGCAAGGTATTTGAATTTATCCGCAAGGAAGAAGAGCGGCAGGCGCACAACATCGAGCTGATCGCGAGCGAAAACTTCGTCAGCGAGAACGTCATGCGCGCGGTCGGCTCCTGCCTCACCAACAAGTACGCGGAAGGATACCCCGCCGTGCGCAGCTCGGGCAACAAGGGAAGATACTACGGCGGATGCGAGTATGTCGACGAGCTCGAGGAATACTGCTGCGACATGTGGCGGCGCGTCTTCTCCACCGACTATCACGTCAACGTACAGCCTCACTCGGGCACGAGCGCCAACATGGAGGCGTATGCGGCGGTGCTCACGCCCGGGGACACGATCCTTTCGATGAGTCTCAGTGCGGGCGGACACCTCTCCCACGGGTCTCCCGTCAATTTCAGCGGGCGGGAATATCACATCGTCAATTACTCGCTCGATGCGAGGGGCTATATCGACATGGAGGACGTGTGCGCGAAGGCAAAGGAATACCGTCCGAAGCTCATCCTTGCGGGGGCGAGCGCCTATCCCCGCATCATCGACTTCGCCGCCTTCTCCGAGATCGCGAAGGAGGTCGGCGCCTACTTTATGGTCGACATGGCGCACATCGCGGGGCTTGTCGCCGCGGGGGTGCACCCTTCCCCGTTCGGGCTTGCGGATCTCATCACCACGACGACGCACAAGACGCTTCGCGGGACGCGGGGCGGTCTGATCTTCTGCAAAAAGGAGCTTGCCTCCAAGGTGGACAGCGCGGTCTTCCCCCGCAATCAGGGGGGCGGACTCATGCACGTCGTGGCGGGCAAAGCCGTGACGGCGGAGGAGGCGTGCGATCCGTCCTTCAAGGGATATATCGAGCAGGTCGTGAAGAATACGAAGGCGATGTGCGACGAATTTCTCCGCCTCGGCTACGAGGTCGTGACGGGCGGCACCGACAACCACCTTTTCCTGATCGACTTTACGCACACGCACCCGCATCTGACGGGCAAGGCGGTGCAGGATGAGCTTGACCGCCACGGCATCACGACGAACAAAAACTGCGTCCCGAACGAGACGCGTCCGCCGAAGGAGACCTCAGGGCTTCGCATCGGTCTCGCCGCCATGACGACGAAGGGCTGGCGGGAAGAGGACGCGGTCGCCTGCGCGGATAAGATCGACGAGATCCTTCGCGGGATGAAAGCGTCGGAGTAAATGAAAAAACAGCGGAACTATGCAAAAGCGCCGAAGGCGAGCGTCGGATCGATGCTCGCCTTCGGTCGTTTTTTTATAAAAATCGCAAAAGGGCTTGCAAAAACAAAGAAAAAAGGGCTGTCGCATTGAATATTTTTTCTGTGCTACAAGCCAAAAATGACCGAGAGTTTCCCAGATTTCTCGGTCATTTTTGCGTATTTATTCAGATTTGCGTCCTGTATGCGCTTAGTGCGACAGCCTCTTTTTTCCTTTTGGTTTTCGTGGGAAAGATGGCGGTTTACTTGTTCTTCTGCGCCTCTTCGACGGCAACGGCAACCGCAACGGTCGCGCCGACCATCGGGTTATTGCCCATACCGATCAGACCCATCATCTCCACGTGCGCGGGAACGGAGGAGGAGCCTGCGAACTGCGCATCCGAGTGCATACGTCCCATCGTGTCGGTCATGCCGTAGCTGGACGGACCTGCCGCCATGTTGTCGGGGTGCAGGGTACGACCCGTACCGCCGCCCGAAGCGACCGAGAAGTACTTCACGCCGTTCTCGACACACCACTTCTTGTAGGTGCCGGCGACGGGGTGCTGGAATCTCGTCGGGTTGGTCGAGTTACCGGTGATGGAGACACCGACGCGCTCGAGCTTCATGATAGCGACACCCTCGGGAACGTTGTCCGCACCGTAGCACTTGACGGCGGCACGGGGACCCTTCGAGTACGCCTTCTCCTCGACGACCTTGACCGTCTCGGTGTAGGGATCGAATACCGTCTTGCAGTAGGTGAAGCCGTTGATACGGGAGATGATCATCGCGGCATCCTTGCCGAGACCGTTCAGAATGACGCGCAGGGGCTTCACTCTGACCTTGTTGGCGTTCAGCGCGATCTTGATCGCGCCCTCTGCGGCGGCAAAGGACTCGTGACCCGCGAGGAAACAGAAGCATTCGGTCTCCTCGGAGAGAAGCATCTTGCCGAGGTTGCCGTGGCCGAGACCGACCTTGCGGTTTTCGGCGACGGAGCCGGGAATGCAGAAGGACTGGAGTCCGATACCGATGGCGGCAGCCGCATCGGCGGCTTTCTTACAGCCCGATTTCAGCGCGATCGCCGCGCCGACGGTGTAAGCCCAGATCGCGTTCTCAAAGCAGATCGGCTGGGTGCCTCTGACGATCTTGTCGCAGTCGATGCCCGCGGCAAGCGTGATGTCGCGGCATTCCTCGATCGAGCCGATGCCGTATTCCTTCAGGACGGAGAGAATCTTTTCTTCGCGTCTTTCGTAGTTTTCAAAAAGTGCCATTTGTCTCTCCTCCTATCAATCTTTGCGCGGGTCGATGTACTTGACGGCACCGTCTTCTTCGGTGAATCTGCCGTAGTGACCCATGGATTTGTTGTATGCGGTGGTCGGATCGTCGCCCTTCTTGATGAAGTCGGTCATTTTGCCGAGGTTGACGAATTCGTAGCCGATGACCTGATCGTCGGCGTCGAGCGCCATGCGGGTGACATAGCCCTCCGCCATCTCGAGGTAGCGGACGCCCTTCTTGAGCGTGCCGTACATGGTACCGACCTGCGAACGGGTGCCCTTACCGAGGTCTTCAAGACCCGCACCGATGGTCAGACCGCCCTCGGAGAACGCGGACTGCGTTCTGCCGTATACGATCTGAAGGAACAGCTCGCGCATTGCGGTATTGATAGCGTCACACACGAGGTCGGTGTTGAGCGCCTCGAGGATGGTCTTCCCTTGGAGGATCTCCGCCGCCATCGCCGCGGAATGCGTCATACCCGAGCAACCGATGGTCTCGATGAGCGCCTCCTGAATGATACCGTCCTTGACGTTCAGCGTCAGCTTGCACGCGCCCTGCTGGGGAGCGCACCAGCCCACACCGTGGGTAAGACCCGAGATGTCCTTGATCTCCTTCGCCTGTACCCACAGACCCTCTTCGGGAAGGGGCGCGGGACCGTGATTCGGGCCCTTGGCGACGACACACATGTTTTCCACTTCGCGGGAATAGACAAGTTCTGCCATTTGTTATATCTCCTTATGTATTTGAATCAAAGAATGATCGTGCCCATCACGGTGCCGAAGGCACAGGCGGCGTTCGATTCGTCGGTGTCGATGTGCATCGCGGGCGCGAACTTCTCGCTCACGCGGATCACGACGTCGCCGAAGATGGTCGTGCGCTCGGAATTGATCTTGACCGAGACGATCTGCTTATCCGTGACGCCGATCTCCTCGGCATCCTTCGGGGTCAGATGAATGTGGCGCTTCGCGGCGATCACACCCTCGGTAAGCTCGATCTCCTTGCCGTTTTCGGGGTTGACGAGCTTGCAGCCCGCAGAGCCGGCAATGTCACCGCTCTCGCGGATGGGTGCCGAGACGCCGATGGAGCGGGCGTCGGTGAGAGAAAGCTCGACCTGATTTGCCGAGCGGACGGGGCAGAGAATGGAGGCTTTGAGCGAACCCTTCGGACCGACGACGAGCAGCTTCTCCGCGCAGGCGAACTGACCGGGCTGGCTCAGATTCTTCTTGTTCGTCAGCTCATACCCTTCACCGAAGAGCGTGTTCACGGCTTCACGGGTCAGATGAATGTGTCTTGCGGACGTTTCCACCAAAACTTCTTTCATGGTTTTGAAAACTCCTTTGATAAAAATAAATAACTCACAAAACGGCGGAAGACCCCGCCGATTCACTATTATAGCACATTCCGCGTCGAAAATCAATGTATAATCCGAAATAATTCCGAAAAAACTAACAAAAAATCGTGAAAACGGAAGGAAAGCGGAAGAATGCAGAACGAAACGGAGAGCGGCGCGCTCGATTCGGTCATCAAAACGGGCTCGCTCGCCATCGAAAACGGGAAAGAGACCTTTTACTGCCTTTCGATCATCGGTCAGATCGAAGGGCATTACGCGCTCGAAAACAATCAAAAGAGCACGAAATACGACCACATCATCCCCCTGCTCGCCGCGCTCGAGGAAAGCGAGAAGATCGACGGCGTTCTGATCCTCATCAATACCCTCGGCGGAGACGTCGAGGCGGGGCTCGCCATGGCGGAGGTCATCGCCGGGATGTCAAAGCCGACGGCGTCCATCGTCCTCGGCGGCGGGCATTCCATCGGCGTGCCCCTTGCCGTCAGCGCGAAGCGCTCCTTCATCGTCCCGAGCGCCACCATGACCATCCATCCCGTCCGTACGAGCGGTGTCGTCCTCGGTGTGCCGCAGGCGTTCGATTACCTCGATCGGATGCAGGATCGCATCATCCGCTTTATCGTCGGGCACTCGGGGGTCAAGGAGGAGACCTTCCGCGAGATGCTCACCCGCACCGACGTCCTCGTCAACGACATCGGCTCGATCCTCGACGGCTATGAGGCGACGGCGTGCGGACTCATCGACGAGGTGGGCGGGATCCACGACGCGCTCGTCGCCCTGCGAAAAATGTGTCGGGAAACGGCGGAAAAAGAAGAAAAAGAATAAAAATGAAAAAATTCCGAAAAGCCCTTGCCTTCCGCGGGAAACTATGCTAAAATAATATCAAAAGATATTACGGAAGCGAGGCAACCACATGTCACTGTTCGGAAAACTGTTCGGAAAGAAGAACGAGAAGGCAAAAGGAGAGAAGAAGCTCCCCGAGGAAGAGGACGGTCAGGTCAAATATATGAAGCCGAAGGAGACGGCGCCCGCGCCGAAGGCTCCCGCGGCACCCGCCCCCGAAAAGGCGGAAACAAAGACCGAAGCACCCGTCGAAACAAAGGCGGAAGAAAAGACGGAGAAGGCAGAGAAAGCCCCCGAAGTCAAGGAATCCGCGCCGAAAGCCGAAAAGCAGCCCGAAGCGCCGAAAGCCGAGAAGCCCGCCGCAAAGAAGCCCGCGGCAAAAAAAGAGACGGCTCCCGCCGCGGACGAGAAAAAGACGGCTCCTGCCGCAAAGGAAGAAAAGCCCGCGGAGAAGAAATCTGCCCCCACGAAGGCGGAAAAGGTCGAAAAGGCTGCTACACCGAAGACCGAAAAGCCTGCCGCGCCGAAAGCCGAGAAGCCTGCCGCAAAGAAACCCGCGGCACCGAAAGCAGAGAAACCCGCTCCGCAGAATGAGACGAAGCCCGCGGAAGATACGAACGAAGAGGCAGAGAGCATCGCGACCGCCGAGACGAGCGAGTCGATCGCTCTGCCGACCAAGACGGGACCCGTCGGAAAATTCGACCTCAAAAAGTCGAAGGACGGACGCTTCGTCTTCAACCTCCTCGCCGCGAACCGCGTGATCGTCGCCACCTCGCAGGTCTATTCCTCCTCCACCGCCGCGATGAACGGCATTCACAGCGTCATTGCGAACGCCGCGAAAGCCCCCGTGGAAGATCAGACCCTGAAAAATTATACGCCCGTCGGCTATCCGAAATGGGAGATCTACCTCGATAAGGGCAATCAGTACCGCTTCCGCCTCAACGCCTCGAACGGTAGCTGCATCTGCCATTCGCAGGGCTATACCACAAAGGCGAGCTGTAAAAACGGCATTGAAAGCATCATCCGCACCGTCAAGGATGCCGACACGGAAAAGTCCTATTTGAAGAAAGACGATGCGAAAAAGTAAATAAATATTTGCTTTCTTTTGCAAAATTTCATAGAATAGCTTTTTTGTCAAGCGTCGGTCGGTGAAAAAAGACGATCGGCATAAAGCCTAAATGAAAAGAGTCTATATAACAAAGCAAGCGCTTCTTCATCGCCGGTATGGGATGAAGAAGCGCTTGTTTTTTTGCGGGCATCCCGATAGCGAGAGCTGCTTTTCTGTACGGATACTCCGATCGCGGGAGACACTTTTGCTATGTGGACAGTCCAATCGCGAGAGTCGCTTTTTCGTGTGGATGTTCCGATCGCAGGAGACGCTTTTGCTATGTGGGCGATCCGATCGCGAGATCTGCTTTTCTGTGCGGATACTCCGATCACGGGAGACGCTTTTGCTATGTTGGCAGTCCGATCGCGGGAGGTGCCC
>CAVEOF010000014.1:0-4508 GCA_963617165.1 Coriobacteriaceae bacterium
CTTCGTATATATTACGAATATCATAAAATTCCAGGCGTAAACAATCGATTGTAACGGAAAATTTTAAGAAAATAGCCTCATATTCAAGATGGAAAATCATATTTTCGTACTTTTTACCCGCACTTTTTGCAAAAAATCAAAAAATCATGTAAAAATAGCCCGAGAGAAAAAGCAAGCAAAAGCAAAAACAATATTTCATCAACATTTCATAAAAATCGACGCATTTTTCACATTTTTACAACGACACATCAAAAAACGCATCTACGTCAATGGAAAATAGTGCGCGATCTGCCAAAAAACAAGCAAATCTACAGCATTTTTCAATAACCATCGCTGCAATTATGAGTTTCGGCACGTACGAGCCACACTTCTCATCAGTAAGGAGTCCAAAACAGACAATCTTGCAACGCAAATGCCCCCCCTAAAAAAACATAAAAAGTCGGAAAAAGCACGCCAATTAAGCAAAAATGGGAAAAATAGCAACCACGGGCAGAAATTTTCAAAAGGAATTGTCGTGTTTTTACTTTATTTTCGTGATTTCACCGCGTATTTCTGCCATTTCAGCGAATATTTTCCGTCTTATTCTTCAATTCTGCTTGTTTTTGCGCATTTCATTTCCGCATTTCCACTTTGTTTTCAGTGGTATTTATCAACGTGCGCCTTCGCCATCCACAAAGCAGCGTGGCATTCCGGTATCAACGCAGGTTTATATCATCCCCATTTCGCTCGCCGCAAATTGCTTCTAAGACCATTTTCACCGCATCTACAGCACAATCGCAAGAAAAATGTGCATTTTCTCGCCTCTTTTTTCATTGAATGCATCGTTTTTGCGTTTTCAGCTCCGTTTTTCAAAAATATGTTTTTTGTCAAGAATAAGGTAGCGATCGCATTGTTTCACATGAAACATTTTTTTCATTCGGCTTCCACCGTCGCATTATCCTTGTTTTTGGCACGCATAAACCGCATTACAGCATCTTTTTTTGCCCGCTTTTGCTTGTTGCGGCGCCGGATGTTGCTTTTTTTGCGCTCGATTTTGCCGCAATGTGGCTCGTTCGCCTTTGCAGCTCAAGTCTTTGCGATAAAAAGTAGGGAAGGAAAGCTTGCTCGAATCGCGATATGCCATCCTTTCGCTCCTCAAGGCATTCTTCCGTCGACGCCAAAGCTGCTTTTTGCCGTGTGCGCCCACGCAGCCGCTTGTTTTCCGCTTTTTCGCCATTCGCGCTTCTTGTCATTCATTTCCCCCTGTTTTTTTGCGTCATAACGGCGCAGTTTCTTTTGTTTGCTTGTCGATCCCCTTGATATTTCTTGCTTTTGCCTCGCACTCTCCCCCTTTGCCCGTACCGCCCGCCCGTGCACGTCTTTCGCTAATTCGACTTTTGTTTTACCGTTTCATACATATTAGCTTGATTTTTAAGGCTTTTCGCGGGCAGTACGCACGGCGCTCCGCTTCGCAGACGCTCTTCGGCGACGTTTCCTGCCTTGCCTTGCCTTGCCTTGCCTTGCCTTGCCTTGCCTTGCCTTGCCTTGCCTTGCCTTGCCTTGCCTTGCCTTGTCGATCGTGACGCCTTCCTTTTGAAGCATGATATTTATCGCTCTTTTCGTTCCAAGCCGATATCATTCCGCCCTTACACAACGTTGATTTGCATTATATCCTTCCGAATGTTTCACATGAAACATTCGGATTTACTATGTCTTGCAACAACTATTTTCACTCCGCCTCCACACATTGTCGTAAACACTTTTTTCTTTCAAGTGCAACAAAAATCTTCAAATCATACACCCTCTTTGTGCTCGCACGTTCGATCTGTTTGCACATATTTCATACGACCTGTTTTAGCCTTGTTTTCACGCTCATTGTCTACACCTTATCTGCACCCGCGCCCGCGCCCGCGCCCCGTGTCCCCATACTCATACCCCCTGCTTTTACCTTACTCGCGTCTGTATCTCTCCACCGTGCTTTTGCCCGTGTCCGTGCTCGTGTCCGCACCTGTGTCTCGAAAAAAGTGCAAGTTCGGATGCGTACTCAAGAATGCGCCTTATCCTTCCTCCACCTCTTCATCATTGTCATATAGTGTCGTAAAAGCGTACCGTCTATCGTGGTTATCGTTTTTGTCGCGTGTTTTTTCATGCGTTTCTTTGCGCGTCTTTTCCCTATACTCCGTGCCGTTTTCGCACCCCCGTCTGCGTTTTGATTGTACCGCCATTTCTCGCTCGCGCCACTTTTCTTGATTTACATCGGTGTTTTTGCTCGTATTGGTGTTCTTTGCCTTACATCGACTTTTTCCGCCATCTATGAAATGTGGTATTACACAGTCGGTTTTTCAAGCAGATCAAGGGCTCCGCACAGCGCCAATCTAACCGCCCGCAAAAGGAATAGCGGTTCAATCGTCGCACAGGGAATAATACGAGTTCCATACGATAGCGCGCAACGCATAGTTCGCAGCAAAAATCCGTGTCGAGAGATAAGCGGTTCGAAACTTATTTCACAGCGCAGGGAAGCAAGTCATGTCTCGACCTTGATAAGAGAGGACGAGCCGCCCGTGGCTATTCTCGTGCGCCTAAGATTTGCCGCAGCGTTTTCACGCCCTCCGTGTGCCTTAGAAGCAGTTACCGTTCGCATCTTCCGCGCGCCTTAGGAGTAGTTGCCGTAGTATTTGCGTGCCCTCCACGCTTAAGTGCGGTGCGCGGGGAGGGGTAAGATGATGCCCGTCCGTGCGAAAGCCTTTTTTCATTCAAAGTGTCGCAAAACATGCCTTGATGTTTTGATATAGTATAGAGTTTGTTTTTCCCAAAAGGTGAGCGTCGCCTGCAGACGCTTCAAGAGTCCCTTCGTTGTCGCCGAAGTGTTATGTGCCTTCTGTGCGCCTTAGGAGTGCCGCGCAGGAACGTTAAGCATCGATGTCCGCCTTTACAAGTCCTTTATGCTTCTTATTCAAGCGTCGCGAAGCATACTTTCGCAGGGACTTGTTTTTTCGCAAGAGAAGAAACGCTTGCGGGTGTCTCGGGAGACCCACCGCCCCCCTACATGCCCAAGCGCTGTACTTATTCCTCTACGTGTCTCAGAAGCAGCACGTCCGAGCGCCGTGCACGTCCTTCCTCACATTCCATGAGCAATTGCATTGAAGTGTTGTGCGCGCCCATCTGCGCGCCTCAAGAGCGGTGCGTCGAAGTATTGTGTATGCCCTTCGCACCTCAAGAGTAATGAGTCAAAGCGCTGCGCGTGCCAATCTGCGCACTACGAGAGCAGCGCGTCGAAGTATTGTGCGTGCTCATCTGCGCACCGCAAGAGTAGTGTGGCGAAGTGTGTGCGTGTCCCTTTGCATACCTCAAGAGTAGTGCGAAAAAGTGTTGTGCGCGCTTCGCTGTGCTTCAGGAATGATGCGCAAGGTTTTACTATATGCCCGTCCATTCTTTTCTTCGTCAAGGTGTTTCGAGGCGTCCTTTGGCACAATATAAAGATGTTTTTCCGTCATGGGCAAAGCGTTTTGAAGGTATTTCAAGGGTTCAAAATGAATCCGTGTGATTTTCGGGCTTCCGCGAGACGGTTTTAGTGCGTCTCGATGTCAAAACCTCAAAGATTTGAGCATTGAGATCCGCTCACCGTATGATTTGAGAGCCTTAGTGCGACCAAAATTCCGCGGGGTGCGTTCCGACGCGTTGCAATACGCCTAAAATGCCATCAAAAAGGCGCAGGCGCGTTCTAAGGCGCATTAAGCGCGCAAGGTGCTTGCCATAGTCGCGCGTTCAAAGTGACACTCAAAAGCGTCAAAACCGCGATAGCGTCTTTCAACTCTTTTTCAAAGCGCTTTTTTAGCCCGTCCGTTGCAGCAAACAGGCTGCGCACCGGGTATACCGTGAAACTTGTTTGCCCAGTGATCGTCCGGTATATCGGAACGAGAGGGGGTTGAATCATTTTTTTGCTTAAACATGGCGTTTCGTGGTTGTTTTACCACAAAATTGCGCGCATTTTCACGCCTTTTGTCCGAAAATGTTTCATGTGAAACAATCGGTTTGTAGCGGAAAATCGGCGTTGTTTCTTCAATCATTGGCGATTGGATTCGATTCTGACATATATCGCCATTGCGCGCTCGCATCGAGCGCGCAATTTTGAAAATTGGAAAGTCGGCATTTGAGGTGGTATTTTGGGAAAATCTTCGCCTTTTTGAAGCATTTTCGGCACCATTTGAGCGTCTCCTGTGATTTTCGAGCTGATTTTTGGAAAATTTGTCTTTCGTTATGCTTTCAAAGAGGCAAAAGAGGGCTCTTGTGGTGTTGGTCGAAGGGGAAAAGAAGGTGTTTTACGTTCTTAAAAGCACGTTTTGCACCGACCGGATGTTTTGGGAGTGTTTTAGAAGGCGTTTTCCTTCGGATTTTCGTTTTCCGATGTTTAATTTTGAATTTCTTTTGCTTTTTTGCGGTTTCTCTTGCGCTTTTTGGCATTTTGTATGTTTTTTACGATGCGTTGTTTTCTCGGGTGATTTTTTCGGAAGTTTTGAAGGGGTTTCTCG
>CAVEOF010000014.1:4518-39890 GCA_963617165.1 Coriobacteriaceae bacterium
AGTGGTTTCTCGGTGATTTTGCATTTTTCCGCGTTTGAGGCGTTGCTTTTTCGGATTTTCAGGGCATTTTTGCGTCATTTATCTCGTTTTATATATTGCAAATGTTGCCCTTGTTCTTTTTATTACAAACCTATATCAGAAAATTTATCATAGACGATATAGAATAATTGTAAATATTGACTTTTCGTTTTTTCGTCACAGTGCCGGTATCAACACTTTTGGCAGCGGTTCTCTTTGAGCCGTTCTTTGCGTCCTTTTTTCGTGCCATTCTCCGTTCTACTCCCCGTGCTCTTCGTCACGTCGCTCTCAATTTTGGGCTTTTGCCGCCTCCGTGCCACTTTTTGCGCTGTTCTTTGCGGCGTTTTTGGTCCTTTTTGCTGTTCTTTATACCGTTCTGCGTCGGCTCTTTGTGCTGTTGTCCGTCCTTTGTGCCCTTCTTTATACCATTCTCCGTTCAGCTCTTTGTCCCGCTCTTCATTCCGCTCTGTGTGCTGTTCTTTATGGCGTTCTCCGTCTTGTTCTTTGTTCGCTCCTTCGTCTCTATTTTCGCGCTCATGATAACGAGAATATCTTCCGTTTTCGGGTAGGTGCTATCAATTTCCTTTTTGGTAAAAAATATTTGGATTTTCTCTTGACTTTTTTCGATTCTCCCGTTATAATGAAATACAGAAAAGAGCGCGTCTTTCCGCCGTTTTCGGGTAGTTTTGCTTGATTTTCGCCGATGACGCCATACCCCAACCACACACGAGGAGATTTCTTATGGCAAAGGTCGTTTCCTTCTCCAATCAAAAAGGCGGTGTCGGAAAAACCACCTCCTGCGTCAACCTCGCCGCACAGATCGCGAACAAGGGCAAAAAAGTATTGCTTGTCGACATGGACCCGCAGGGAAATGCCACGAGCGGTCTCGGTATTTCAAAAGCGAAGATCCGAAAGACGATCTACGAGGTGATCATCGGTCAATGCGACATCAAGGACGCCATGATGAAAACCGCTTTCAAAAACCTTTGGATCGTTCCCGCAACCATCGAGCTTGCGGGTGCGGAACTCGAGCTTCACGAGCTCGACGAATCTCTCGACTTTGCAAAAATTGCCTTCGATAGTGTGAAGGAAGACTTCGATTATATCTTTATCGACTGCCCGCCGTCGCTCGGTATGCTGACCGTCAAAGCGCTTTCGGTGTCCGACGGCGTTGTGATCCCGATGCAGTGCGAATTCTATTCTCTCGAGGGCATGTCGCAGCTGTTCAATACCATTAAGAAAATACGCCAGCTGTTCAATCCGTCCTTGCAGGTCGTCGGAATTCTTCTGACGATGTACAACGGACGTCTGACCCTGACGGGGCAGGTCGTCGCGGAGCTGAAAAAATATTACGCGGATCAGCTCTTCCGCGTGCCGATCTCGCGCACCGTGCGCCTTTCGGAGGCACCGAGCTATGGCGCACCGATCTGCTACCATGACCCGTACGGAAAGGGCGCACTCGAGTACGCCGCCGTCGCGAAAGAGCTCATGATGCGGATCTAACCTCGCGACAAACGCGGGAGTCGTGCGAGCGCCCGGCATTTTTTCGCAGAACGCAAAATCTTACGCAATACCGCAAGGTTTTCGCGCAGTGCCGAAAGATCTTTGCATATTGCAAAAGCCGCACGGCGTGCCGAGATGCTTTGCGTAGCGCAAAAACCATGCGACGTACCAAAGGTGCTTTGCATAGCGTAAAAGCCGCACGATGTGCCGAAGGCGCTTTACGTAGCGCAAAAGCCGCGCGACGTGCCAAAGATGCTTTGCATAGCTCAAAAGCCGCACGATGTGCCGAGGTGCTTTGCGTAGCGAAAACGCCGTGCGATGTGCCGAGGTGCTTTGCGTAGCGAAAACGCCGTGCGATGTGCCGGAAGTGCGAACAGGGTTCCGCAAGTGTATAAACGGAGTTCCGCAAAGTGTACAAAGACAAAAGCACCCGCAAGGCACAGCACCGCCTGATTCAAAAACAAAGATTAGGGTAAAGATACGGAAGGAGAAATTTCCATGGCAAAGAAAAACAGCGGTCTCGGCAGAGGGCTTGACGCCATCTTCCTTGACAATTCCCCCGTCAGCGACGCGGAGAAGAACGCAAACACCGTCTCCAAGCTGAAAATTTCCTTGATTGACCCGCGGTCGGGTCAGCCGAGAAAATACTTTGATAAGGACGCGCTCGAGGAGCTCGCCGACTCAATTCGGGAGCACGGGCTGTTTCAGCCGATCCTCGTGCGCGAATACGCGTCGGGACGCTATCAGATCATCGCGGGCGAGCGCCGTTTCCGCGCGGCAAAGCTTGCGGGGCTGACCGAGATTCCCGCCCTCGTTCTCGATAAGAGTGACGAAGCGACCGCCGAGATCGCCCTGATCGAAAACATTCAGCGCGAAGACCTTAATCCCGTGGAAGAAGCCATGGCTTACCGCTCCCTCGCGAACGAATACCATCTCACGCAGGAAGAGCTTGCCGCGAAGGTAGGGAAGAGCCGCAGTGCGATCGCCAATGCGACGCGCCTTCTCGATCTGCCCGATGCCGTGCTTGCCATGGTCGCCTCCGGCGAGCTTTCGGCGGGTCACGCGCGCACCCTTCTCGGACTGAAAAATCGGGAGGATATGCTCCTGTTTGCGAAGCGCGTCGTGGATTTTGATCTTTCGGTCCGCCGCCTCGAAGAGGAAGTCCGCATCGCGAACAAGCCGAAACGAGTGAAAAAGGAAGAAGACAGCGAGCCCATCGTCGATTACTTCCGCGAAATGGAGCTTCGCGTCCAGAGCACACTCGGGCGCAAGGTTCACATCGAGGGGAAGGGTAGAAAGAAATCCATCACCCTCTTTTATGAGGACAACGAAGATCTCGACGAGCTTCTGAAGACCCTGTGCGGAAACAATTTTCTCGACGAATGAGCCGCATTAAGTAAACATATCTATACATTTTATTGCATTTTTAGGCAAAAAGCACCTCGGGCTTGTCACGCGCGTACCGCGTTTCCGCTCTCCCGAGGCGCTTTTTATCACTCTTGTCCGCGTACGCAAATTCAGATCTGCGGCACGGTGGATAACCGCAAAATTACCCGCGCGTGCGGGTTTTAGAAGGCGCACATCTGTGTACATGTCAAAGTCGTACCGCGTGTGCAAGCTTTCGAAGGCGTACGTTCACGTACATATCAAAATCGCGAAGCGTAGGCAAGCTTTCGAACGCGTGCACTCATGTGTGCCGCGCAAGCGATCTTTCGCCGACGCTCGCCCATGCGTGTCAAATTCGTGCGCGCAGGCGGGCTTTCGAAGGCGCAGACGCACATGCCGAAATCGTGTCGCGTAGGCGAGCTTCCATCGGCGCGCACCCATGCGTGCGCCAAAGTCGTTCCGCGTAGGCAGACTTTCGAAGGCGCAGACGCACGCACATGTCGAAATCGTACCGCGTAGGCAAGCTTTCGTCGGCGCGCACCCATTCACGCGACAGGGTCATGCCACATGTGCGGGCTTTTGCCGACGCACGCCCACGTACGTGCCAAAGACCGCTACGCGTGAACCCCTTTCCACCGTTTCCACCTCGCACTACGGTGCGTTTCAAAATCTTCACGCTATGGCGTGCAAAATCCGGAGGAATCCCATGAAAACACGTGTATTTTCTTCTCTGCGTCGTGTCGGCGCGCTTCTTCTTTGCTTTGTGCTTCTGTTGTCCGTTGTTTCCTGCGGCGGCTCCGATTCGCCGAAAAGCATCCTCGCCGATACCGTTTCCCGTGCCTCTCTCGGCTCAAAGATCCCGTCCTCCGTCAAAAAGAAAACGCTCACCGCAGACGGGCTCGGCAGTGCGTTCGGCATTTGGGAAGGCGCGCCCTCCTTTCTCCGCGGGTACGTGTATGAGCCGTCCATCGTGCCGAACACCTTGGTTTTCGGCTGTGTAGAGGTCGAACCCGAGCACGCCGAGGAGACCGCAAAGGACTTCCTTTCCAAAATGAATTTGGGAAAACAGGTCTGCGTCGTCTATGACAAAAAGATCGCCGTCGCGGACGGAAAATATATCCTGCTTGTCATGGGTGAGGAGGACGTCTGCGCCGCGCTTGAAGTCGCATTTCACGAATCGGTCGCCGCACTTTCCGAAAAATAAAGACATATTACAAACAATTGTTAGCAATAGCAAGAAAATCTGCGTCATTTTTCGTCTTCGCTTTTTGCGGGTCTCGTCGAATTGCCATTTGAAACCGCACAGATAAAAAGTTACACTTTCGTTTTTCCTCTTTCATAACTTTTTGCTAAAATAAAGAAAAAGAGGGCTCACCCACGGCGTTTAGAAATTGTGAAGCGTGACATTGAGCATCTCACATCAAGCGAAAACCCGAATGATTCCGTTCCGCGCCGTCCTGCGACAAGTCAAAATGTCCCCGTTCGACCTCGGTCGACACGACAAACCAAAGCTTGTAAAGTGATTGCCTGCCCCTGTAAAAGGTCGCACTACCTCTCTAAGCCTTCTCCCAAAAAAGCAAGAGTCCGCGAGCGCACCTAAGCCTTCTCCCGCGGGAGAAGGCTTAGAAGAATCATCCGCGCCCCCCTCTCCGTTTTTGCACGCTTCCAAAAACGCCCCCACATCAACAAGAGACGCTCCCCCACACATCAACAGAACAACGCAAGGAATCAGAACAATTCATAATTCTTAATTCTTAATTCTGAATTATTCATTTTTCTTCGGAGGTTTTTATGTTCGCGGAAATCGACAAAAAAGCGTTTGACACGCTTCCGTTTGTATTGAATACCGTCGGCGAAAACGACCGACAGCCGCCCGTCTTTTTGCCTCACGGCGCGATCTTTCATGAGTTCATTTGGGTCAATACGGGATGCGCGGACTTCACCGTCGGGGACGAGAAATTTTCGCTCCCCGCGGGGGAGGGCGTCTTCATGCGCGCGGGCGTGCCGCACTCCTACAAGGGCGACCCGCTCTCGACCGCTTGGTGCACCTTTATCGGCGGGGAGGGGCTGCTCGACTATGCGGGCGTCGGCGATTTCTACCGCTTCACCGTCCCGAGCTTTCTCCCCGAGGAAGCCGAGGCGCTCTACCGCCTTGCCGTCGGGGACAGTACCGTGATCTCGCGTGCCGATGCGGGGTATCACCTCGTCTCGGAGCTGTTGCTCGCGACCGTCGCGGCGAAGACGACCCCCGCCGCGCGCGTGCGCGCCTATCTCGAACAGCATTATGCCGACCCGTTGACGCTCGATGAGATCGCCGCTACCGTCGGCACCGACCGCTTCGCCCTCTGCCGCATTTATGCGAAGGAGCGGGGCATCACCGTCATGGAGGATCTGCACAGGATCCGTATCGAGAAGGCAAAGCGTCTTCTCCGTTTCTGCACAGAGCCCGTCGGGCAGATCGGAAAAAGCTGCGGATTCTCGGATGCCAGTTATTTTTCGTTTCGTTTTCGTGAGCTTTGCGGTTGTTCCCCGAAGGAGTACCGACGTCGCCACGACTCGTCTTTACAGACGTAATTCAAAGAATTGTTTGCAAAATCTCGCAGTTTTTGCGCCTTCATATGAAAAGAGGTGTGCTTTTTGAAGGAGTTTTACACAAAATATTTTCTGCTGGATCTCGCGGATTATCTTCCTGTCGGGATGTCGATCCGCCTCAATGAGATCTTGTTCTTCCTCTTTCTCGGCATCGGTGCGCCGCCCTGATCGCGGGTTGGCAACGCGGCATTCTCTATCGCGGAATGCGCACGTTTCTGCGTCACGACGCCATCGGAGAAGAGAAGGCGAAAACGCCGTCGGAGCTCGGCTTAACGGGGAAGAACCAAAAGAGCCTGCTCCGTGCCCTCCGCTCGGACGGGATGCTTCGGAAGACGATCGCCGTCCGCGGAGAGACGAAGCCCACCTACGAGGAATATCTCGCCGCCATGCGCGAGAAAAAGCGCACGAAAACCAAAGAAAAGCGCGTCCCCGAAGACCTTTCGGACAAGGCGTTTTATCTCCCCGAAAGCGAGGTCGCGCGCGCAAAGCGTATCTATGAAAGAGGCGCACCCTCCCCGATCGTAACCGCGCTCTTTCTCCCGATGGCGCTCGTGGTCTGGCTCGGCCTCGCGTTCCTGATGCCGCCCCTCCTGAATCTCATCTCCTCACTGTTTTGATCCCCGCCGAACGGCAAAAAGATCGACGGTTCCTTTCCGAAAAGGGGAACCGTCGGTCTTTTTCGTTGAAGGATGCCACCGCGCGACAAAGCGTGAAGAAGCGCGCGCGGTAACGGAGCGCATTTGAATTGATTATTACAGCAGAGCCCCCTTGAAATGAAGCGAAAGGCTTCATGCGCGGTAAAATAGCGCGTGAATTGAATCAAAAGAATTCCCGCGGCAAGGCGACACGCTTGAAAGAAAACGAAGGAATTTATGCGTACCGTCAAATTCGGCGAGAAATGCATGTGCGACAAAGCTGCTTTTTTGAAACAGAGAGAAGTATAAGGGATAAGATCCCACGCACGAGATCAAAGAAAAGCGGCACCAGAGCTTCTAATCAATAAGGAAGAGAACGTCTGCCCACGCCTCCGAAAACAAAAAAGTTAAAAATACTTCACTTTTCCTGTTGACAAACGCAATGGCATGTGATATAATTGCAACATCGTAAGTGCGAAATATATAACTTCTGTGGAAACATCATGAACAAGAAGGTAACATTACGGGAGCTACCGATCGCGCGGGTAGTGCCGGCGATCTGCATTGCGGTGTACTACCGGTGCCGGGCAAGGGACGGATGGGGAAACCTGTTTTAGCTCCGTTCAGACCTGCGTTGCGATCTTCGCGTTTCTCTTTTTCTGCTTTTTGGGCGTGCGGGAGAGAAAATACAAGAAAGAGGTCGTGGACGAAATGGCGGCGGCAAATCCGAAACGTTGCGGCTCGATCTGCTATAAGATCGCCATGGTGCTCGTCGTCTGCATCGGATTTCTGTCCGCCATTCTCCGGTTTGCCGTCTCCCCGGAGGTGATCGGCTATCTTTTGATGGGCGTGCTCGTGCTGACATCCGTGATACGCACGATCCTGTTCTGCTATATGGACGCGAAGGGAGAGTCGCCGTGCTCGTAACCAAGATCAAAGACTATCGGGAAAGAGCGGGATATAAGCAGAGCGAGCTCGCCGAGCTTGTCGGCGCGCGACGGGAAACGATCGTCCATCTGGAAAACGGAAGATACAATCCCTCCCTGAAACTGGCGATGGATATAGCGAAGGTGTTTCACGTGACGGTAGAGGATCTGTTTGAATTCGTGGACGACAAAAAGTGAGGTGCTTCGAATGAAACGGAAAAGAATTCTTGCTATATGCGTTTTGGCGGCGATCTGTCTTGCCCTGCTCGTGTCCTGTGCGCCGACCGAACCCGCGGACGACGGCGATAACGCCCTTCCTTCGCGTCCTTCGGATGCCGAAACTTCAAAAGACGATACCGAAGCCCCGAAAGACGACACCGGGACGACGGGGGACGATGCCGATGATTCCGATGATAAGGAAGACCCGGAGGCGGACGATACGACCATAGACACGCCGTCTTCCGCCGCGAGCTTTGAGGTGAAGGAATACCGTTTTCCCGGAGGCTCGATCAAATATTGGCTTTACACGCCCGCAAACGCAAGAGAACATATGCCCATGATCGTATATCTGCACGGCGGCAGCGGACGCGGAGACGACCCCGAGCTGATCACAAGCGTAGACGGCTTCCCTCAATATCTGCGCGACGGGAAGCTTTCGCCGGACGCGTATGTGATCGTCCCGCAGGTATCCTCGGCATACCGCGGATGGGGAGACTGCAAGGCGAACGTGTTCCGTCTGATCTCCTTCGTGACGCAGGAATATCGGATCGACGCCGACCGCGTGAGCCTGACCGGGCACAGCATGGGCGGCTCGGGCGCGTGGATGCTCGCTCTCTCGAATCCCGATCTCTTTTCCGCCGTTGCGCCGCTCAGCGGCTCGGTGGCTCTGACGGATGAAAATCTCGACAAGCTAAAGGACCTGCCCGTTTGGGCGTTCGTCGGCTCGGAGGACACCATCGTCGATCCGCAGTCGTCGATCGATCTCATCACCGCGCTTGCAGAAACGAATCCGAATGCGAAGCTGACCGTGCTCGACGGAGCCGATCATTTTACGGTTCCGTCGCTCTCTTATCTTTCCGATGAGACGGATCTTGTCGGATGGCTGATCTCGCAGAAAAGGCAATGAACCGACGCCGATGTCGGCGCGCACAGAATACGGACGTAACGGGGCGATAGATCTAAAAGGGCAATATTTGCAATGCATATTCGCAATATATTGCCGCGATCTCCGCTCACCCGCCGCTTTTCTTCTTCCTCAAAAGCGGACAGAGGCTTGAAAAACGGGTGGAATTATGGTATCATAGATGTCGGTAGCTCGGAATTTTCAAAGGCGAGGAGAGACGATCATGATCAACAAACGGTATTATAAGAAGCCCGGCGGGTTCTCTTATCTCTTGCGTGAGCTAAAAAAGAAGCTCGGCAAGGAGCAGACCGATACGTTGATAGAGGAAGCGGTGACCCTTTGCAACGAATTCTGCGACCGTTATCGGGAGCTTCCCGAAAAGGAAACGGTACATACCGAGCGGATGATCTTCCCGCGTGCGGCGATCTTCTGCGGATGCTTTCCTACATGCCGCAAGAGGAAGCCCTCGGCTTGATAGAAGATTCCGTAAGGGTCGGTGTAGAGCCGGATCGAAAGCGTCTGCATCGGATAACGAAGCTCCCTTTTCTTCGCCCTCTTTTCTTTCGGGTCTTCCCGTGGATGATCCATACCATGTTAGGCGGGGAAGCAGGCTTCAAAGCCTCGGAGATCGAAGCCGACAACAGGCATTATAAGGTCGATGTTCTGCAATGCCCCTATGTGAAATATTGCGAATTGCTGGGGTGCAAGGAGCTGGCAACCACCTTCTGCCTGAGCGACGACCGCGCCTACGGGAATCTGTGCGGCATCGCCTTCGAGCGGCAAGGCACGATCGGACGCGGCAATGATCGATGTGACTTTTATTTTTACAGGAAGTGACTGCGTTTGAGCAGCCGGTTCCGCTCATGGCGCCAAAGTCCCAAGGCAGTCAAAAAGCGATCCCCCGAATCCTTTCGGATAAGGGGGATCGCTTTTTGTTATGAGCCGATCAAAGATTGGCTTCTCCATCGCCGGCAAAGCCCGATTCGATGGATAAAAGCCAAGGTGGATAAAATATTTTCATCTTTCACCGAAAATCTTCAATTTTTGTCGCAAATAATTGACAGTATACTTATAATTTTTCTTGACAATGATTGCTCTTTAGTTTTCGATCAGCTCGGAGATCTTTTTCGGGAGGTTTGCTTCGGCGAGGGCTGCCGCTTCGCGGATGCAGGAACGGATGGTTTTGGCGGTGGCGGCGCCGTGGGCTTTGAGGACGACCTTCTTTGTGCCGAGCATGACGGCGCCGCCCTCGGTGTTGTAGTCGAACAGTCGGAAGGTCTCCGCCCGCGCTTCTTCGAGGGGGTCGTCCGCGACCTTTCCTTGCAAGCGGGAGGCAAAGAACGCGGCGGCGCCCTTGCCGACCGACTCGGCAACCTTTAGGATCGCATTGCCGACGAAGCCGTCGCACACGACGACGTCGACGTCGCCCGAAAAGACGTCGTACCCTTCGACGTTCCCGACAAAATTCAGGGGGCTTTGCTTTAACAGCTCGTACACCTCATGCGTCACGGCGTTGCCCTTGTGTTCCTCTCTGCCGACGGAAAAGAGCCCGACGCGCGGGGAGCTCTTTCCCTCCGCCTCCGCGAAGGCGGCGCCGAGGTAGGCAAAGCCCTCGAGAAGCTCGGGGCGGCAATCCACGTTTGCCCCGCAGTCGAGAAGGCAGACGCGCTCCCCGCCCGGCGTCAGAAGGGAAGTCGCGAGCGAGGGGCGGCGCACACCGCGAAGAAGCCCGAGACGGTAGAGCGAGGCGACGAGCATCGCCCCCGTGTTGCCCGCCGAAACGAGTGCGTCGGCGTCCTCGCGATTTTTGAGCGCCGAGAAGGCGATCGCCATCGAGGCGCCCTCCCGCCCGCGCGCGACGGAGATCGGCGCATCCTCTCCGCCGATGAAGTCGGTCGCCGTCAGGATCTCGACGCGGGACAGGTCGACGCCGCGCGCACGCAGAGCATCCTCGGTCAGCGCCTCACTGCCGACCAAGATCAAAGAAAGCGCCGCATCGTCCGAGAGCGACTCGAGCGCGCCGCGCAAAAGCTCCTCCTCGGCATGATCCGCGCCGAGAAGGTCTACGATCACTTTTTTCATAAAAATCCTCCGGGTATCTCCCACACAAAAGCCGAATGACGGCATCGCCGTTTCGGACATCTCACATGTCAAAGAAGGCGAAAAATTCCCCCTCCGAATCGAAAGGACAAAAAACTTCCGCACTCCTCCAAATCAAAAGGGCAAAAAGCAATCTCCGCTCCGCCTCATCAAAGAAGGCAAGGCTCCCCGCCCTTCCGCAAAATAAGACTCCCTCACCAAAAGACACACCGTCTTTGCCCGCCGCAATTCATCATGAAACTTATCAAAAAAATGCGACGAATGAAAGAGTGAATTTCGAAAAATATTGTAAGGGTGTAAGGGCAAGGCTTTCTCGCCCTTAATTCATAATTCTTAATTCTTAATTCTTAATTTTCAATCATCATCTCGGCAGCGTCACCGTAAACGTGCATCCAACGCCGCTCTCGTTGTTTTTCACCGCGATCTTTCCGTGATGAATGTCGACGATGCGCTTCACGAGAGCGAGTCCGAGTCCGTTGCCCTCGCCGCTGTGAGAGTTGTTCGCCTGATAAAATTTATCGAAAATGTGGTTCTTCTCGTTCTCCCCGATTCCGGGACCCTCGTCCGAGACGGAGAAGATCACGACGTCCTCTTTTTTCTCGAGGCGGACGATAATTTTCCCACTCTCTCTGTTGAACTTGATGGCGTTGTCAATGAGGTTGGCGAAGACGTGGTAGAGAAGCGCTTCGTTCCCGCGGTAAACAATGGTTTCCATATCGGCGTCAAAATCGATGTTTTTTGCCGTCCATTTATGCTCGAGAGAGACGATCGCCTTTCGGATCTGCTCGTCAAGACAGAAGAACTCGAAGCGGTTCTGGATCCCCTTGTTTTCGAGCTTCGACAGAAGAAGAATACTGCCGACGAGCTCGGAGAGACGCTTGGTGTTGTAGAGGATCTTGTCGACGTATTCGCTCTGCTCGTCCGAGGTCACGGTGTCTTGAAGGAGCATGGTATAGCCTTCGATGGCGTTGATCGGCGTTTTGAATTCGTGCGAGACGTTGGACACAAAGTCGGTCTGCAAGATCTCGGTCGAGGCAAGCTCTTTCGTCATGCGGTTGAAGCTCTCGTAGGACTCGCGGATCTCGTGAATCCCGCTCTCCTGGCTGTCAAGCTTGGGCGAAAAATCCCCTTCGGAGACCTTTTTCATCGCCTCGTTCAGACGGACGATCGGACGGGCGACCGCCTTGCTGACGAAGATGAGCGTAATGCACCCGACGATGATGCCCATCAGGATCGCGTACCAATAGATAGAGAATTCGATGGTCACGCCGAAGAGATAATTCAAAATCGAGCTCAAAAGGCTCGACATCAAAAGCGTCCCCGCCAAGATCAGCGCACTGACCCAAAAGAAATAGCGCCGCAGACTGATCGGGTGCTTTTCTCCCTCCTCCCTCTTCGGAAAGAGGCGGGAGATCGCGGCGGTGAGCCGATTCCAAAGTTTTTTCATGCCTGCCGCGTCACCTTATAGCCGACCCCGCGGATGGTCGTGATCTGAAAATCGGGATTGTCGCGAAAGCGATCCCGAAGCCGTCCGATGTGCACGTCGACGGTGTGACGGTCCGTCTCGCTGTCGTATCCCCAGATGTCGTCCATCAGCTGCTGTCTTGTGAAGATCTTCCCGGGGAAGGACGCCATCTTGTAGAGAAGCATGAATTCCTTCTGCGGCAGAGTGACCGATTGCCCGTTCGTCGTCACGGTGAGAGAGTCGCAGTCGAGCTCGGTCGAGCCGAAGGTCTGCCTCCTCTCGTTCATCATTTCCGCGCGGCGGAGAAGCGCCCCGACGCGGAGCACCATCTCGTTGACGTTGACGGGCTTCACCATATAGTCGTCGGAACCCGAGAGGAAGCCGAGCTTCATATCGTCGAAGGCATCCTTTGCCGTGATCATCATGACGGGCATCTGATACCCCGACTCGCGCAGGGAAGACACGAGGGCGTAGCCGTCCATGACGGGCATCATGATGTCCGAGATCACGAGGTCTATGTACTCCGCCCCCACGATCTCGATCGCCTCCGCGCCGTTCGACGCGGTGCGGACGGAATAGCCGTTTTTGACGAGCACGCGCTTGAACAAGCCGCGAAGCTCGGAATCGTCCTCTACGATCAAAATTTTGAACATGACAGCTCCTTTTCCTATCGCGGAAGGGCTCCGCGTTTTTTTGAAAGGCAAGTCGGACAGCCCGCGCCACCGCGGCGGGAAACCTTTCCGACTCTTTTTATTTTCTTTCCGACGGCTTTCTTATCCGTCTTCAAACGCCGCTACCGCGACGATATAGACCTCGTGCGGGGCGGGGAGAGAGAAGGTCAACACCCCGCGCGGTTTTTCGAAAGGCGGGGTGGGTAGCTCGCGCCGCGGCGGGGTGCCTTTCCGACTCTTTTTATTTTTCTTTTCGAAGGCTTTCTTCTCCGTCTTCAAACGCCGCTACCGCGACGGTATAGACCTCGTGCGGGGCGGGGAGAGAGAAGGTCAACACCCGCGCGCGCTCGGAGATCTCGGGGAGCGCGGGAAGATCGGCAAAGCCGCCGCCCGAAAGCTTCATACACGCCTCCGCGCGGCAAAAGCGCGTGGCGGCGTTCTCCCCCTCCGAAAACGCGGGCGAAAAAGGGACCGGCAAATACGCCGCCCCCTCGCGGTATGCCGCAACGTAAAAGGTCACGGTCTCGGGCGGCAGGGGAAGGCTCTCCCGCATCCCCGAAAGGAACCGACGGCAGGCGCGCTCGTTCGCCGCGCGGGTCGTGCGGTTGATGTCCAGCCCGACCTCCCCGTCCGAGAGAAGCACGCCGACGATCGTCCCCTCGTGGGAGAGAGAAAAGTGCGGCGCACCCCGCAGGGCGAGGTAGGGCTTGCCCCCCTCCCGCCGTTTGAGCGCGGGCAGGGGCTTCCCGTAAAGGAAGCGGTACGCATCCGCAAGCAGGCGATACGCCTCCACATGCTGCATACTCGCGACCGTCTTTCTGTCCGTCTCCCCGTGCAGAGCAGGGGAGATGTCGGAATAGATAAAATACATCATTTGTAAAGAATACTTTGCGAAAACGCAAAAAACTTATCGCAATCCGTCTGAATCAAGAAAAATTTCGTTCGGAGCTAAGCCTTGAATTAAAGAAAAATTCCATCCGAAGATTGAGCTTGAACTTAATAAAGCTTCCGTTCAAAACTCGACCTCTAACTTAAGAAAAATTCCGTTTGAAACCCGACCGAATCAAGAAAAATTCCACCCGAAGTCCAGCCTTGAACGCACCGTTTCCCGGCTACAAACCCAAGCCCGAAATCCGCTCCTAATTCTTAATTCATAATTCTGAATTCTTAATTATCACAGCTCCATGATAACGGGCAAAATCATCGGCTTGCGCTTGGTCTTGGCGAAGATGAATTTCGCGAGGCTGTCGCGGATCACGCTCTTGAGCTCTGCCCAGTCGGTGATGTGCCGATCGAGCGCGTCGGTGAGCGCATCGGAGACGATGCGGCGGGACGCGTCCATCAGCTCCTCCGACTCCTTGACGTACACGAAGCCGCGGGAAACGATGTCGGGACCCGAAAGAAGATTTCCGCCCGCGAGATCGACCGTCGCCACGACGACGACGAGACCGTCCTCGGAGAGGTGCTTTCTGTCGCGGAGAACGACCGAGCCGATGTCTCCGACACCCGAGCCGTCCACGAGCACGTTCCCCGAAGGAACCGTCCCGTGAAAGCGGATGCCGTCCTTGTCAAGCTCAATGACCTTTCCGATCTCGGAGATCAGAATGTTCTCGGCGGGAATTCCCATGAATTCCGCGTTTTCCTTGTTGGCATACAGATGGCGGGACTCGCCGTGGATCGGAACGAAGTATTTCGGCTTCAGAAGTCCGATCATCATCTTGATCTCCTCGCGGCAGGCGTGACCCGAAACGTGGACCTCTTCCACCGCGTCGTTGACGACCTTGACGCCGCTCTTGACCAGTGCGTTGATGATCTTTCCGATGAGCTTTTCATTGCCGGGGATGGCGCTCGAGCTTAATACCACGACGTCGCGGGAGTCGATCTTGACCTTCTCGTTTTCGGAGAAGGCGATGCGGTAGAGCGCGGACATCGGCTCCCCTTGGCTTCCCGTGGTGATGATGGTGATCTGCTCGGGCTTGTAGCGCTTGATCTCCGTGATGTCGATCAGCACGTCCTCGGGAAAATCCATATAGCCGAGCTCTGTCGCCGCGCCGATGACGTTGACCATGCTGCGCCCCATGACGGCGACCTTTCTGCCGTGACGGTAGCTCGCGTCGATGATCTGCTGGACGCGGTGAACGTTGGAGGAGAAGGTCGCGATCAGAATGCGGCGATCCTCATATTGCATGAAAATTCTCTCGAGAGAGCTTCCGACGGTGCGCTCCGACGGGGTAAATCCCGCGCGTTCCGCGTTCGTCGACTCGCAGAGAAGAAGCTCTACGCCCTCGCGCCCGATCTCGCCGATGCGGGTGAGGTCGATCATCTTTCCGTCGATCGGAGAGACGTCGATCTTAAAGTCGCCCGTGTGGAACACCGTCCCGACGGGCGTGCGGATGGCGAGCGCGCAGGCGTCCGCGATGGAGTGGTTGACGTGGACGAATTCGACGCGGAACACACCGAGGTCGACCGTATCTCCCGCCTCCACGGTGTAGAGGTCGGGCTCATAGTCCGGATGATTTTCGGCGAGCTTTCCTTCGATGATCCCAAGGGACAGGCGCGTGCCGTAGATGGGCGTGCGCACCTGCGCGAGGACGTAGGGGATCGCGCCGATGTGGTCCTCGTGTCCGTGCGTGATCAGGATGCCGCGCACCTTGTTGGCGTTTTTGACAAGGTAGGTGACGTCGGGAATGACGTAATCGACGCCCGGCATTTCCTCGTCGGGGAATGCCATGCCGCAGTCCACCACGATGATGTCCTGCCCGTACTCGAGCACGGTCATGTTCTTTCCGATCTCCTGGAGACCGCCGAGGGACATGATCTTCAGCTTTCCGCCGCGGTCTGCGGGGCGGTAATTGCCCTTCGCCGATTTCACCATCGGCTTCGCGAGGGAGAGGCGAGGGGACGCCTTTGAGGTCGCGCGGGGCGCTCTCTTCTCGACCTTCTTTTCGGTGGTCTTCACGTCACGGACGGGCGCCTTTGCCGTCTCCTTCTTCTGCGGTGCCGCGCGGCGGCTCTCTGCGCGGGACAGGTCCGTGCGGCGGTTGTTTTCCCGCCGTCCGCCCGCGCTCTTTTTCGTCTGCGCGGCTCTTCTCACGTTTTTGTCCTTGCTACGGGCTTCTTTCTTTTCCTCGCGGGATTCCGCCAAGAAGATCTCGGCTTCTCTCTGCATCTCCGCCTTGTCTGAGGCGGCTCCCGACGACTTGAATTTTTTGTGATAATTCTTGTATTTTGTGTTTGTCAAATGTGTTACTCCGTATTCTATACCGCGAATGCCGCGGCTCTCTTTCCCGACCTTTCCTTCGGGAAAGCATTGATTTCTTTGTTGTAAATTCCGCTCGTGCGGGTTTTTCTCTCTTTTTGACTACTTTTCTTTTCGAAAATAAGTAAAAATTGCCTTTTGTAGAAAAGATCTCACCTTTCGAGAATTTCTTTGATAACTCTTTGTGAAACCGTGTTTCTCTCTTTTTCGAAAGGATTCCTTGACAAAATGCCCTTCGCTCCGAACGATCTCTTCGTCCCTTTCTTATCTTGAAAGTCTTGAAAGAAAAAGCTGTCGCAATTTTTCCTCTTCGAAAGAAAAAAAATTGCGTCGTGAAAGCTTTTTATCCGAAAGGCAGATCTTCGTCGTGAAAGCTTTTTTCGTCGAAAGGTCGCTTCACCGCGGAATTTTTTCCCGAAAGGCATATCTGCGCTATGGAAGCTTCCTTCGTCTATAAACAAAGCTACGCTATGAAATCTTTCTTCGTCGAAAAACAGACCTTTGCCGCGAATTTTTTTGACCCCGATGCCAAGCGCCTGCCCGATTTGAGACGCTTTCTCTTTTGAAACGTAAAGGCTCGCGCACGGGGCTTCACCGCGCTTAGAAACGATGAAAACTCCCTCCGCCGAAACGTCTTCCTCTCCGCTCTATTTCAAAAACAGAAGGAAAGAGGCAGAGGATACGAGGACGGAAAAGAGCATACCGAAAAGGAAGAAAAGCCACGCGGGCAAAAAAATGCCTCGCTTTTCCTCCCTGCGCCCGCCTCTCACGGTGCGCTCTGCGATGATGCGGTCGGCTTCTCTCAGGATGTCGTCTCCCGAAAAGCCGCTTTCTCTCTCTTCCTTCAATACGAAGAACGCCTCGTCAAAGACAGCTCCCCCGGTGTTCTTGATATAGACGACCTTTTTCTGCGTCCCGCGCACCATTCGTTTGTCCCTGTCGCCGCTTTTTCGGTCTGTCCCTCTTTTCGTGTCGGGACGCTTTCGAAAACCTCCTCCGAAGGGAATTGCTCCCCTCGGAGGGTCTCCCGTTCGGTCGGCAGAAAGTGAGTCCCGCCGACCCGCGGCTTCCTTTTTTCGTTTTTCACATTGTGGACAAAGTGCGGTCTTTTATGCAGAAAATTCCCTCGGTTCCCGTTTCTTATCAAAAGACGGTGTTCCCTCGTGCCCTTTTTCGGGGCGGGAACGCTTTCACATCCTTCGCGGACGGAAGGAAAAAATTCATCGATTCCGATCGCCGTTTTTGCTCAATTTACAAATGAGCGCAAGAGAGGATTATCGGAACCTTTTCGCCTGATTCCGACGTTTTTTCTCAAAAAATCAACTTTTGCAAATAAAAATTTACAAAATCGGATTATTTCTTGCCGAATAGACGGCTGAAGAGGCTCGACTTGCTCTCCTTCTCGGAGGACTTTTCTTCCGCCTTGAGAGCTTCGACCTTGACCTCGGGCTTCTTTTCGACCTTCGGCGCTTCTGCCTTGGGAGCGGGCTTCGCCTCGACCTTGACTTCTGCCTTCGGGGCTTCCTTGACTTCCGCCTTCGGCGCCTCTTCCTTCTTTTCCTCGTTCATGCTGAGGATCTCCTTGCGGATGGCGGCATCGTCCATCGTCGGCTCGGAGAAATACTTTTCGTATTCGCTTCTTTCCTTGTTGGCTTCCGCGCGGGCTGCCTTTTCGGCTGCCTTTGCCGCAAGCTCTTCCTCGGTCTTCGGCTTTCTCTTTCTCTTCTTCTTTTCGGGAACGATGACCTCGTAGCTCTCATCGAGAAGGTCGTCGATGCTGATACCGAAGAGCATCTTGATCTCAAGAAGCTTCGCTACTTCGGGATAGGACTGTCCGCATTCCCACTTATACACCGCCTGGCGGGAAACGCCGACAGCGCTTGCGAACTCGTCCTGGGTCAGCCCCTTCAGCTTTCTGAGCTTGACGATTTTTTCCTTGAATTTCATGTGAAAAACCTCACTTTTCAAAAGTTTTTATATTTTTTATGAAAAAACAAAGGGATTCAAGAATTCTGCCTCGGCAACCGAAAGCCGCCGCAACGCCGAATTCCAAAAGACAGGGAACCGCTCCGCGCAAAATCGCACCGAAGCATCTCCCAATCAAAAAGCCTTCCGCCTTCTCGGAAAATAAAAGGCGAGCCTTTTCAAACCTTAACGATCAACAGAATCACGAAAGAATCAAGATCATTCATCCTTCAAGCGCCAAATCTCGGACGGACAAATTCATCATCGATCCAAGTCTCGGAAGAATTCATCATTCATAATTCTTAATTCATAATTCTGAATTCTTAATTCTTAATTCTTCCTATACCTTGCGTACGTCGGCGTATCGATCCGCCATCCGTCCTCCTCTTCGAGAAGACCGACGCGCAAAGACACGTCCGCGGACTCGCCCTCGGCGTTTTGTGCCGTGACGGTCAGGGTGACATAGACAAAATTGCCTTCGGAGCCCTCGACGCAGAGGGTATCGTAATGATAGGTCAGCGTGTCGACGAGAAGTCCCTTCTCCTCGGAATTCACCATGAAGAGGGTCGGGGTCTTATCCTCGCCCGTTCCGTCATACGCTTGGTAAAAGCGCGAGAAGGACAGCACGCTGTCCCCGTCCGAGACGGAGGAAAGCTTGGTCGAGAAGATCAGCGCCGCGTAATCGACCGTAAAGACTTCGCGCGTTTTCTCTTTCAGAGAGTCGACGGTCGTTATGCCGTAGCGCTCGAGGTCTTCGTTCACGGCGGGGTAGTAGACGCCGCTTTTCTCCTCCGACCGTTCGAGGTCGGGACGGATGCCGTCACCGTAGTAGATCTCGTTGAGCTTCTCCGCCGCGGGAAGAAGGACTCTCGCCGCGGCGAGAACCTCTTCTTCGTCATACGTGCGGTTTTGCTCCCCGCAGGAGAGCAAGGAGAGAAGAAGACAGAGCGTCACCGCGAGGGACAAAAGTCCCGAGAGTGCGCGTCTCATTCTTCCGACCCTTCCTCACTCTCCGCCTCTTCCTCGGAGACGTCTTCCTCTTCGGTCAGCGTCTCGGGCTCGGCGGGCAGGGGATTTTGCTCGATCTCTTTTTCGATCTTTTCACTCTCGCGCTCGATCTCTTCTTCCTTCTCGATCCTCGCGAAGTGAATGATGGAGCTTCCTTCGGCAAGGCGCATGACGATGATACCCGACGCGCCTCTCGAATAGACATTGATGCCCGAAACGGGGATGCGGATGATGGTGCCTTCGTCGGTGATGAGCATTACGTCGTCATCCTCCGCCACGGCGGCGATGGACGAGAGCTTACCCGACCGTTCGGTGATGTTGTGGCAGATGATGCCGTGACCGCCGCGGTTCTTCATCTCGCGGAACTCGGAGAAGGGCGTTCTCTTACCGAGACCCTTTTCCGTGATGGTGAGCAGCATCTTTTCGTTATCGACCACCGCGACACCGACGACCTCGTCCCCTTCGGACAGGGTGACGGCGCGCACGCCGCGGGCGCCTCTGCCCATCACGCGGACATTCTCTTCGGTGAAGCGGACGGCGTTTCCGTCTCTCGTCGCGATGAGCAGGTTCTCCCCGCCCGTCGTGTGTCTGACGAAGAGAAGCTCGTCGCCCTCGTCGAGGGTGATCGCGATCTTTCCTCCCTTCCTCTGGTAGGCGAAATCGGTCAGGCGCGTGCGCTTGATGACACCGTAGCGGGTGATCATCGTCAGATACTCGCCCTCCTTGAATTCGGTCACGGGCAGGATCGCCGTCACCTTTTCTTCCTTTTCCACTTCCAGGATGTTGACGATGTTCGAGCCCTTCGCGGTTCTCGACGCCTCGGGAATTCTGTACGCCTTCTTCGCGTAGACCTTTCCGAAGTTGGTGAAGAAGAGAAGGGTCGAATGGCTGTCGACGACGATCAGGTTCTCAACGAAGTCGTCCTCCTTCGTCGTCATGCCGATGATGCCTTTTCCTCCGCGGTTCTGCGCCGTGTAGGTGTCGGCTCTCTGTCTCTTGATGTAGCCCGTATGGCTCATGGTGATCACACAGGTGTGACGCTCGATCAGATCCTCGAGGTCGATCTCCTCGGTCGCCTCGACGATCTCGGTGCGTCTCTTGTCACCGAACTTCTCTTTGATCTCGGTGAGCTCGTTTTTGAGGATCTCCTCGACTCTCGCCTCGTCCGCCAGAATGGCGCGGAGGTCGGCGACGATGACCGTCAGCTTTTCGATCCTGTCCTCGACCTTCTGCCGTTCGAGACCCGACAGCTTGCCGAGCGTCATATCGACGATCGCCTGTGCCTGCTCTTCCGAAAGACCGAAGCGAGCCTTGAGGCTTTCCTTCGCGGCGGGGATCGATTCACTCTTTTTGATGATCTCGATCACCTCGTCGATGTTGTCGGTCGCGATGCGGTAGCCCTCGAGAATGTGGAGCTCCTTCAGCGCCTTGTCGAGGTCGAACTGCGTTCTCTTGACAATGACCGATTTCTGGAAGGCGATGTAGTTATCGAGGATGGCGAGTAAGGGAAGGATCTTCGGCTCGCCGCCGTCGATCACCAGCATGTTGACGGAGCAGGTATCCTGAAGCTGCGTGTACTTATACAGCTGATTCATGATGACCTCGCCGTTCGCGTCCTTTTTGTACTCGACGACGATCCTCATGCCGCCGCGACCCGATTCGTCGCGAAGACCCGAGATCCCTTCGATCTTCTTTTCTTTATACAGATTGGCGATGCTCTCGATGAGAAGCGCCTTGTTGACCATGTAGGGAATTTCGGTAAAGACGATGCGGCGATGCTCCTCGTCGATCGTCCCGCGCGCCCTGACGTAAATGCGTCCCTTTCCCTTCTCGTACGCTTCACGGATGCCGCGCGTGCCGTAAATGACCGCCGCGGTGGGGAAGTCGGGACCCTTGATATAGGGAAGAATGTCGTCCACCGTGCACTCGGGGTTCTCCATCCGATAGATGGTCCCCTCGATCACCTCGGAGAGGTTGTGCGGCGGGATGTTCGTCGCCATACCGACGGCGATACCGACCGACCCGTTGACGAGAAGGTTCGGGAAACGCGAGGGAAGCACCTCCGGCTCGTCACGCGTGTTATCGAAGTTGCGGGTCATCGGGACGACCTTCTTTTCGATGTCGCGCATCATCTGGTCGGCGATCTTGCTCATTCTCGCCTCGGTATAACGGTAGGCGGCGGCGCCGTCGCCGTCGACGTTACCGAAGTTACCGTGACCCTCTACAAGGGGATAGCGGAGAGAGAAGCTCTGCGCCATTCTTACCATCGCCTGATAGACGGCGGAGTCGCCGTGCGGATGGTAACGACCGAGCACGTTACCGACGGTCGTCGCCGATTTGCGGAAGGGCTTATCGTAGGTCAGATGATCCTCGTACATCGCGTAGAGGATTCGTCTTTGACCGGGCTTCATACCGTCGCGCACATCGGGCAGGGCACGGGAGGTAATGACGCTCATCGAGTATTCGATGAAGGCGCTCTTGACCTCCTTTTCCATGTCCTTTTCTTCTATGTGCTGGTCGGGAAACTCGATGTCCTGACTTTTGTATGTATGTTCCATTTTGCTTTTTGTCTTTCCTTTCGTGCAGATTTGTAAACATTTCTTTCCATACAGAATGAATTCGAATTAAATATCGAGATTCTGCACGAATTTTGCATTTTTGGAAATGAACTCGCGTCGCGGCTCGACCATATCTCCCATCAGGACGGAGAAGGTCTCGTCGCAGGCGATCGCGTCGTTGATGGAGACCTTGAGGAGGGTCCTCGTCTCGGGGTCCATCGTCGTCTCCCAGAGCTGGATCGGGTCCATCTCACCGAGACCTTTATACCGTTCCGCCGCGACACCCGTCGTGCCGAGCTCGGCGATATAGGTGTCCCGCTCGTCGTCCGAGAAGGCGTATTTTACGATCTTTCCCTTATGTACCTTATAAAGAGGCGGTTGGGCAAGATAGACGTGCCCTTCCTCGATGAGCTTTCTCATATGGCGGAAGAAGAAGGTCAGAAGAAGGATGCGGATATGCGCGCCGTCGACGTCGGCATCCGCCATGATGATGATCTTTCCGTAGCGGAGCTTCGAAATATCGAAATCCTCGCCGATACCGCAACCGAGTGCCTGAATGATGGGGATCAGGGAGGTGTTGGCATAGACCTTATCGAGTCTCGCCTTTTCCACGTTCAATACCTTTCCGCGAAGGGGAAGGATCGCTTGATAGCGGCTGTCTCTTCCGTCCTTGGCGGAGCCGCCCGCACTGTCTCCCTCGACGAGGTAGACTTCGGTGAGGCGCGCTTCGCGCTCCTGACAGTCGGCGAGTTTTCCCGGCAGGGTAGAGACCTCGAGCACGTTTTTCCGTCTCGTCAGCTCCCTTGCCTTTCTCGCCGCCTCTCTCGCACGGTTGGCGGAAAGTGCCTTTTCGAGGATGATCTTGCCCGTCTGCGGGTTCTCCTCAAAGAATTCGGTCAGCTTATTATATACGATGCCGTCGACCAGCGTCCGAATCTCACTGTTACCGAGCTTTGCCTTGGTCTGGCTCTCGAACTGTGCGTCGGTCAGCTTCACCGAAATGACGGCGACCAGACCCTCGCGCACGTCCTCGCCCGAAAGAGGTCTTTCCTCTCCCTTGACGACGCCCGTTTTCTTCGCGTAGTCGTTGATGGCACGGGTCAGGGCACTCTTGAAGCCCGTCTCGTGCGTACCGCCTTCGATCGTCGACATGTTGTTGGCGAAGGAGATCAGCGTCTCGTTGTAGCTGTCATTATACTGCATCGCGACCTCGGCGATCGACCCGTTCTTCTCCCCCTTCATATAAATGACGTCGGGGTGAATGGGCGTGCCGCGCTTTTCGTTGTTGAGGTATTCGACGAAAGAGACGATACCGCCCTCGTAGTGAAGGACCTCCTCGCGCTCCTGTCCCTCCCGCGTGTCGCGCAGAAGAATTCTTACTCCCGCGTTGAGGAAGGATTGCTCTCTCATACGGACGAGCAGGGTATCGAAGTCGAAGGTCGTCTCTTCAAAGATGGTGGAATCGGGCTTGAAGGTGACGGTCAGACCGTGCTTTTCACAGGGCCCGATGCAGGCAAAGGGACGCGCGACCTTTCCTCGCTCGAATCTCTCGGTATAGGCGTGCCCGTCGCGGTGGTTTTCGACCTCCACCCATTCGGACAGCGCGTTGACGACCGAGGCACCGACGCCGTGGAGTCCTCCCGCGATCTTGTAGCCCTCACCGCCGAATTTACCGCCCGCGTGAAGGACGGTATAGACGACCTCGAGGGTCGGAAGACCGAGCTTCTCGTTCATACCCGAGGGGATGCCGCGTCCGTCGTCCTCGACGGTGACGCTTCCGTCCCCGTTCAGAATGACGCGAATCTCGTCACACTCTCCCGCGAGTGCCTCGTCGATCGAGTTGTCGACGATCTCGTAGACGAGATGGTGAAGACCGCGGACAGAGGTCGTACCGATATACATACCGGGACGCTTTCTGACCGCCTCGAGTCCTTCGAGCACCTGAATTTGGCTGTCGTCATAGCCGTGCGTTTCTTTGTTCTGTTCCATTCTTTTCCCTTTCTTTTTCTCTTCGGAAAAGTTTTGACCACATTTGTTTACAAAACTTGTATTTTTACAGATAAAAGGATTTTTTCTTTTTCCTTATATTCTTTCTATTTTCTTTTCTTACTATCACTTCTTTATACGGAATCGTTCTTATCGCTTTGAGAGCGTTGCACCAAGGAGGATGCGGAGATCCGCGAGAGCTTCACCTTATAGCCTCCCTTCCTGTCTTTGCAAAGCAGAAAGCTTCGCGGCAGGTCGGTGTCAGCATACTCGACGTTCTTCTTTTTTTCCTCGGTCGAAATAAAATTCCTGGTAATGGAGGACACCGTCGCGGTATCGAGGTCAAAGATCCCGATGATCCTGTCGTCCCTGACGCTCTCCCCGTTCCCGATATGAAGATACATACTCTCTCCTTAAAAATCAATCTGACGAATTCCGAGCGCCTCTTATCGTCGGCTCTTTCCCAACCGTCCGAAAAACGCACTCACGCCTCTAATTCATAATTCTTAATTCTTAATTCTTAATTCTGAATTAAAAAAACTCTCCGTCCTTCACTTCTATCACGTGGCTCGGAATGCCTTCGGTCTCTTTTTTAGAGCAGGAGGTCATGAGGATCTGTTTTTCCTTTTGTCCCGAGAGAAGGAATTCCCGCCGCTTTCCGTCCAGCTCACTTAGCACGTCGTCGAGCAGAAATACGGGATATTCTCCCGTCAGGGCACGGGATGCCTCCCCCTCCGCCATTTTGAGGGCGAGGACGAGAGAGCGCTGCTGTCCTTGGGATGCGTAGAGGCGGGCACTCTTTCCGTTCATCTTGATGGAGAGATCGTCGCGCAACATCCCGTAGAGGGTGGTACCCGCGTTGATCTCATGCGGAAGATCGGAGATAAACACCTCACGGTAGCGTTCCTTTGCTTCCTCGCGGTCGTCGGTCTTTTTGATGTCACAGTCGTAATGGAGAGTGACCTCCTCCCGTCCTTCCGAGATCTCCTTCATGAAGGAGGAAACATACCCTTCGATCCCCTCTATATACCTCCTGCGGTATAGGTAGAGCGTCGCGGCATAGTCCGAAAGAGACGCCGACCACGCGGCGAGCTCCTCGCGGTCGATCGGCAGTCCTTTCGAGGCGAGACGGAGAAGGGCGTTCCTCTGTTCCGCCGTCTTCTTATAATCGCTGTATGCGCGGAGATAGGCGGGGTAACACTGGGAGATCGCGACGTCGAGAAAATTCCTTCTTTCCTCGGGTCCCTCCTTGACGAGAAGCAGGTGATCGGGATAAAAGAGCACCGCGCGGAAGGAACCTATCATTTCGGAAACGCGTTCGATCGGATAGCCGTTCTTTTTCCGCCGTCTCTCGCCGCCGTAGACCGTGTAGGAAAGCGAATTCTTTCCCTTCCTGTCTTCATACTCTATCTCGAGGGAAAACCCCTCTTCTCCGAAGCGTACGAGGTTCTTTTCCGATATCTTCCGAAAGGACTTCCCCCGCGAGAAGAGGTAGATGCCCTCCATCGCGTTGGTCTTTCCCTGTGCGTTCTCTCCGAAGAAGAGATTCACACCGTCCGAGAAGGTCAGGTCGCAGGAGCGGATATTGCGGAAATTCTCTGCCCGAAAGTGCGTGAGCTTCATCCCGCCTGATTCATTCTGACGGGAAGGATCATATAGAAGTAGGAGAAGTTCTCCTCCTCTTCGGCGGGCTCGACGGTGATCGCCTGTGTCGGGCTCTTCATGCGGATGATGATATTTTCACCCTCCGCCGCTTTGATGCTGTTGATAAGGTAGCGACAGTTGAAGCCGATCTCGAGGTCTTCTCCCTCATGGACGCAATCCATCTCGTCATACACCTTTCCGTTGACCGAGACAGAGGTCAGATGAAGGGACTGATCTTCGATGTTAAGCTTGACGTAGCTTCTTCCGCTGCCTTGGATCTTTTCCTCGGCGATGATATTCGCGCGCTCGAGTCCCGCGAGAAGTCTCTCACGATCCACCGTGACGGTGACGTTCAGATCCTTCGGGATGATCCTCTCATAATCGATATATTCGCTGTCGATCGTACGCGTGAAGAAAACGATCTTCTCGCCGCGGAAGATGGCATGTTTTCTCGAAAGGTAGATATTGACGAGATCCTCTTCCTTCTCGGGCATGATCTTCAGAAGCTCGGGAAGGGAGTGCCCCGGGAGAATGAAGGAGAATTCGGTCTCTCCGCTCGACCCGAGGGCGCCGATCTCGCAGGTCTCGCGACAGATGGAAAGCGTGAAGCTGTCGCAGGAGACGGCGGTGATCCCTTCGGGTGATATCTTAAAGAAGGTACCGCATAGCATCGGGCGATTGTCCTGATCGGCGACCGAATGGATGGTCTTCGTGATCATTTTCCGAAGAATTCCCGAGGGGACGGTAAAGCCGCGCTCGGTCAGAAGCTCGGGCATATTGGGGAAATCCTCTCCCCTCATCGCAAACATGGAGAAGGTGGACTTCCCGCAGGAGAGCGTGCAATTGCAGCTATCCCCGATGTCGATGGTCAGCTCATCCTCGGGCATGACGCGCACGGTCTGATAGAGTCTTTGCGCATTGACGATGAATTTTCCTTCTCTCTCCACCGAGATCGGAGTGAAGACGACACGAATTCCCTTATTCATATCATAGGTAGAGATGCGGATCGTCCCGTCGGGCATCGTCTCCATGAGCACTCCTTCGATGGAAGCAATGGTATTTTTGTTCGATACCGTTCCCATCGCGGGCGTCAAGGCATTCAGAAAATCGGATTTTTGTACTGTAAATTTCATATCAAACTCCTAAAGTTCCATAAAAAGAAACGTTTTTTAACTATGTATTATACATGATACAAAGAAGGATCGAAAATAAGGGAAAAGAGTCTCCTACGAATTTACCGTCTCCACCGAAAGGAGGATCGGATAATCTCCGGCGGATAGAAAGAAAGGAAAGGAAAAGGTCAAACGATAGGGCTCCTTCGAATATTTTTTACCGTTTCGGTTGACTCCTTGAAGAAAACCGCCGGCGTGACTTCTCAATAACTATATTCTTTTTCAAAAAAGTGACCGTAAGAAAACCAAAAAACGAAACATATTTCCTCCTTAAGGATACCGAAAGAGCAAAAATAACGGAAAGGCGCTTACAACGGGGAATAGATAAAATATCCTAAAAGGTAAGAAAAATAGAGGCGAGGCGGAAAACTTTTTTCGTTTTCATTCCTATCTCATTTTTTCGGAGAGACTTTCTTCGAAAAAACTATTTTCAGAAAGGGTATTTTTACGAAGAGAATATGTTTTGAATACATACCGACTTTGCTAAGAGTCCCTTTCCCTCATGATTTTTCAGAAAACCCTTTGTCGATCGGAATTTTTCTCTTTTCAAGAAAAAACATTTTTTTGAATCGCGGACGAAGGGGATACGCGCCGGTGTTTGGCTTTCGCGAAGCGAAGAGAGAGAAGAAAGAATATAGGTAGGAGAAGTAGTAGTAGGGGGTGTGGATATTGTGGAAAACTCCGTTTTTCTAAGATTTTTCGGAAATTTTAATTCCACATGTTTTCCACATTTTCGGCATTTTTTCGTCGGACGATTTTTCGGATAATTTTCCACAGGAATCCCACAACTTTTCCACAAGGAATTTACTACCGAATTTTCCACATTTCCACACTCCAATGTGGAAAAATACGGATTCTCTAACAAAAAAGAAAAGGAATAAGACTAATTCTTAATTCATAATTCTTAATTCTGAATTATCCATTGCCCTTGATCTTTCGCATCAGTCGGTTGATGTCGTCTTCCGCTCCCTTTTTCGTCTTGATGTTGATCTCCACCTTATTGCAGGCGGAAAGGACCGTGGAATGGTCACGCTTGAAGGTCTCTCCGATGGATTTAAGCGTAGAGCCCGTCATTCTCTTGACGAGATAGATCGCGACGTGACGCGCGTTCGTAATATTTTCGGTCTTCTTTTTAGAAAGAATATCCGACGTGCTGACGCCGTATTCTTCCGCGACCGCGGCAATGATGCGTTCCACCATGACGGCGGTCGGAATGTTCCCCGGGTCGATGATGGAAATGATCTCGTCTATCTTTTCCTTCGAGATGGTTCCCTTCGCGAGGGAAACGAAGGCATAGAGTTTTTTCAGCACTCCCTCGATCTGACGGATATTGTTTTGAAGGCGTTCCGCCATGTAATTGATCATCTCGGGAGGAATGTAGAGACCCATGTCTTCGCTCTTTTTCGAAATGATCGCGGTGCGAAGCTCGAAGGAGGGCGGCTGCACGTCGGCGATCAATCCTCCCTCAAAGCGGGTGCGAAGGCGGTCCTCCAGCGGACGGATGTCCTTCGGCGGACGGTCGGAGGTCAGGATGATCTGCTTTTCCGCCTCGTAGAGAGCGGAGAAGGTGTGGAAGAATTCCTCTTGGGTCGATTCTTTTCCCGCGATGAACTGGATATCGTCGATCAGAAGAATGTCCGCCGAGCGGTACTTGGCTTTGAAATCCTGCGTCGTACCCGTCGAAATGCTCGCGATCAGCTCGTTGATGAATTCCTCGCTCTTTTTGTAGACGATCTTCAGGTCGGGGTGATTTTTTCTTATGTAGTTGATGACGGCGTAGAGAAGATGCGTTTTGCCGAGTCCCGACTGTCCGTAGATGAAAAGGGGGTTGTAGGTCGTCGGTTCCTTCGCTACGGCAAGGCAGGCGGCGCGGGCAAACTTGTTGGATTCTCCCTCGATGAAATTGTCGAAGGTGTATTCGTCAAGGAGAGAGCCTTTCGTGTCACTGAGCAACTCTTCCATCCTCTCCTTGTCCTTTTTGTCCTTTTCGGGATCGGGCTTCTCGATCGGGGGCTCTTCGTGTACCTTGATCTCCCCCTCATCGCAGGATTCGAAGGAGACCTCGACCGAAAATCCGATGACCTCGGCGAGAGATTCTTCGATCTCCTTTTTGTATTTGGTGGAAAGGATCTTCTTTCTGAGCTTCGTCGAGGTGAGAAAGATCGCGTTCATGTCGGTAAGAACGGGGAGCGTCAGGTCGGAGAACCAGAGGTTAAACACCGCGTCGGTGTAATTGAGTTTTTTTTGCAAAATGGGGAGCATCTGATCCAAGATTGCTTTCAATTCCTCCGTCATTGCCGTCACTTCCTTTCCTATAATACTATACCATTACTTATATTATAGCATATATAATAATAAAAAGCAAGGGATTTGGCAAATTTTTATGTAAAGAAAAGAGTACAAAGAGAAAAAGAAAAAATTCTCACGCGAAACGGCATTTTTAGAAAAAAAACAAAAAAACGGGCTTGACAAATAATGCCCGCTCGTGTATAATAAAAACAGAGGAGCACCGGCGACGGTTGTCTTCCCCTTTGATGAGAGATAACCGCCTTACTCGGGAAAAGCAGAGGCGGTTATCTTTTTATTTTCGCCGAGTAATAAAATCGGCGAAAGCGATAAGTAGCGTAAGTAACATGACAAGTTCGGTCAATGTTATGTACATACCATCACCTCCCCTCGAATAGTCAAGGGGAGACAAAAGACCTCCCCTTCTCAAAAAAAGAGGGAAAGGCAAACCGCCACCGTGTTGGTGATCCTCCGGGACTCTCGCGAGTCCTTTTTTATTTTAGCATGTCTTTTGAAAGATATCAAGAAAAAGAGAAAAGAAATACCTCACGAATCGATCCGTTTTGAAATTGAGTGCAGAACTGATGCGTGGGGAAACGAAAGTGTGACGATAGCGTGAAGATCATGTGGCGTCGGAAGAAAGAGGAGGAAGAGAGAAACTCTCACCCGAACATAAAGAAAGCCACCTTATTTTTGTACGTAGATATCCTCTAACGTGTCAATACAAAAACAACCGAGAACCCCGCTCGCCCACGCACCCGTGTCTAAGTGGATCTTGACAAAATCTCCGACCGTTTTCGCAGGAACCGAAACATCTCTGCGATATTCTAACACAGAAAAACGATTGATGTCAAGATATGAAGAGAAAAGCACTTTTTCAAATCGATGCTTTCTCTCAAAAACTTTTTTTCTTTTGTCAGACTTCCATGGTTTCTCGTTAAAACATTGGGAAATATAAGAACTAATAAAAATAGTCCTATTTGCAAACAACAGCTTTCAAATAGGACTATTTTTTGAAAAATTCATTTGAAGAAGAGGAGACCGATCGTTTTTTCTCCTTCCAAAAGGAAGTCAGCCGTCTCTTCTTATTTTAGATCATTTCAGGGATTTTCCGTCGTGGAAAGCTTTGCCTACGGTGTCTCCGAGGACGACGTAGGTGTTGTTAAAGGGGTCGAAAGTGATGGGCTTTGCCTTTTTCACATCGACCTTGCCGCCTGTCAGGACGCTCTCGTCGACGCTGACATTGACGATCTCAGCCACCATGCGGCAGGTCTCGGGATCATAGCTCTTGAGACGGCACTCGAGCGCGACGGGAAGCTCTTTGATGAGCGGCGCGTCGACAAAATCGGAGGGCTCCGCGTGGAAGCCCGCACGGGCAAATTTGTCCTTGACGATGTTACCCGAGGCAAGTCCCACATAGTCGCATTCCGTGACATGGTCGGCGTCCGCCATCGAGACGGTAAAGGCGCCGCGCGCGAGAATGTCCTTTGTCGTTTTGTGTTCCGCGGTGATGCACATAGTGAGTTCGTTTTCCTGCGTGATTCCTCCGCATGAGGCTGTCATCGCGTTCGGAGTCCCGTCCTCGCCGTAGGAGGCGAGAATGAAGACGGGTTGAGGATAACTATAGGATTTTGAACCGAAATTCTTTCTCATGGTCAATATCCTTTCTAATTTTTTTCGTTTTTCTTTCTTGGGGAGGTTATCTTTCGTGAAAGAGGCGTTGTCCTAACCGTAGGTTACTCATCTGTCCGAATGTGCGGTTCTCAACGAAAGAGTCTTTCCAAATCCGAAAACGTTCCTTCGTTTGTTCCTTTATCGGTTAAAAAACTTTTTGAAGAAGGCTCCCGTTTTCTTGTTGTTTGTCTCGCCGAGGGAGGCGGCGAAGCTGCGGAGCAGGTTCTTTTGCTCGGCGTTCAGGTTCTGCGGCGTGTCGACGATCACGGTGAAAATGAGGTCGCCGCGGCGCTTCGTGTTGATGTCCTGAATTCCCTTGCCGCGAAGAGTGAATCGGGTGCCCGTCTGCGTACCTTCGGGAATCGTGTATTTCTCGGTGGCTTTCGCTTTGTCGGGGGAGAGAACGGGAACGTTGATCTCCGCACCGAGCGCCGCCTCGGCAAAGGTGATCGGAATGTCACAGTACAGATCGTTGCCGTCTCTCTCGAAGAGGGAGTGCGCCTTGACCTGTACCTCGATGATCAGATCGCCGTTTGCGCCGCCGTTACGTCCCGCAGAGCCCTCACGGCGGAGGATGATCCTCTGCATGGAGTCGATGCCCGCGGGAATGTTGACCTCGAGCTTTTTGTTGACCTTGATGTATCCCTTGCCGTTGCAATTTTTGCAGGGGGTCTTCACGATCTTACCCGTACCGCGGCAGGCGGAGCAGGCACGCTGGGATTGCATGTAACCGAGCATCGTCTGTTGCTGCACCGTCACGCGGCCCGTGCCGTGACAGACCGAGCAGGTCTCGGGTTTCGTGCCCTTTGCCGCTCCCGTCGCGCCACAGTCGGGACATGCCTCGATCCGCGCGAAGCTGACCTCTTTTTTACAGCCGAACGCCGCCTCCTCAAAGGTGATGGTGATCCGCGTCGCCACATCGTCGCCGTCCACCGCCACATTCGCGCGGGAACGCGAGGACGTGCCGCCGCCTCCGCCGAAGAAGGAGGAGAAAATATCGCCGAAGTCGAAACCACCGTCAAACCCGCCGAAGCCGCCGCCCGCGCCCGCACCCGCCGAGGGGTCGAACGCCGCGTGACCGTAGCGGTCGTACTTCGCCCGTTTGTCCGCGTCGGAGAGGACGTCGTAGGCTTCGTTCACCTCTTTGAACTTCGCCTCCGCCTCTTTGTCGCCGGGGTTCATGTCGGGATGGTACTTCTTCGCCAAGGAGCGGTATGCCTTTTTGATCTCGTCCTCACTCGCCTCCTTCGAGACGCCGAGGACCTCGTAATAGTCGCGTTTGCTGTCTGCCATATCTATCTATTCCTTGTGTGGATTCTCGGATATACCCGCCCTCCGACAGGTCGGAAGGCGGGTATATCTCTTTTGCTTGCAAACATAGGTTTGCAAAATTGATTATTTCGTCTTGTCCTCGTAGTCCGCGCCGTAGTAGTTGCCGTTTTCATCGGTGCCACCCTGAGCGCCGCCGTTTGCGCCGCCCTGTGCACCGTTCTTCTCGGCTTCTTCCTTGTAGATCTTCTCGGCGATCGGATAGAACGCCTTCTGAAGCGCTTCGGTGTCCGCCTTGATGGCATCGACGTCGCCGCCCTTGATCGTTTCCTTCAGCTTGGCGATCGCGTCGTTGACGGGGGCTTTGTCCGCGTCGGTCAGCTTGTCGCCGAGGTCACTCATGCTCTTCTCGGTCTGGAAGATCATGTTCTCCGCGTTGTTCTTGACTTCGACGGCTTCCTTCTGCTTCTTGTCCTCGGCGGCGAACTTCTCCGCCTCGTGGACTGCCTTTTCGATGTCTTCCTTCGACATGTTGGTCGAGGAGGTGATGGTGATGTGCTGTTCCTTGCCCGTTCCCTTATCCTTCGCGCTGACATTGACGATACCGTTCGCGTCGATGTCGAAGGTCACCTCGATCTGAGGAACACCGCGGGGCGCGGCGGGAATGCCGTCGAGGACGAATCTGCCGAGGGTCGTGTTGCCCGCAGCCATCTCACGCTCGCCTTGCAGGACGTGGATCTCGACCGAGGTCTGACCGTCCGCGGCGGTGGAGTACACCTGACTCTTCTTGACGGGAATGGTGGTGTTACGGTCGATGATCTTGTTGAAGACACCGCCGAGCGTCTCGATACCGAGCGACAGAGGAGTGACGTCCAGAAGAAGAACGTCCTTCACGTCGCCGCCGAGAACACCGCCCTGGATCGCGGCGCCGATCGCCACGCACTCGTCGGGGTTGATGCCCTTGAAGGGCTCCTTGCCCATGAATTTCTTGACCGCTTCCTGCACGGCGGGGATTCTCGTCGAACCGCCGACAAGCAGTACTTTCGATACGTCGGAGGGAGAAATTCCCGCATCCGAAAGGACCTTCTTCGTCGGGCCCATCGTCGCTTCCACGAGGTCGTGGGTCAGCTCGTCGAATTTCGCACGGGTGAGCGTCGCTTCAAAGTGCTTCGGCCCCGTGGCATCCGCCGTGATGAAGGGAAGGGAGATCTGCGAGCTCATCACGCCCGACAGCTCGATCTTTGCCTTTTCCGCGGCATCCTTCAGTCTCTGGAGCGCCATCTTATCCTTGCGGAGGTCGATGCCGCCGTTTTCTTTGGCGAAGGTGTCCGCCATCCAGTTGATGACTCTCTCGTCGAAGTCGTCGCCGCCGAGACGGTTGTTACCCGCAGTGGCAAGCACCTCGAACACGCCGTCCGAAATATCGAGCAGCGAGACGTCGAACGTACCGCCGCCGAGGTCGAAGACCATGATCTTCTGCGATTCCTCTTTGTCCATGCCGTAGGCGAGAGCCGCCGCGGTGGGCTCGTTGATGATACGCTTTACGTCAAGACCTGCGATCTTTCCCGCATCCTTGGTCGCCTGACGCTGTGCGTCGGTGAAGTAGGCGGGGACGGTAATGACCGCCTCGGTCACGGAGGTGCCGAGGTAGGCTTCCGCATCCGCTTTCAGCTTCTGAAGGATCATCGCGGAGATCTCCTGGGGCGTATAGGACTTGCCGTCGATCTCTACCTTGTGATCGGTGCCCATCTGACGTTTGATGGAGCTGACCGTGCGGTCGGGGTTGGTGACTGCCTGACGCTTTGCCACCTGACCGACGAGACGCTCGCCGTTCTTCGCAAAAGCGACGACGGAGGGCGTGGTTCTCGCGCCTTCGGGGTTCGTAATGACGATCGGTTCGCCGCCTTCGAAAACGGCGACACAAGAGTTGGTCGTACCAAGGTCAATACCAATGATTTTTCCCATAATTCTTACCTCCGGGAGCCTGAAACTCCCAATCTATTTTCACTAAATTTTTAACGGATTTAATTTGCGGTCTTCACCGCGGCGAAACGGATGATCCGTTTGCCCTTTTTGTATCCCTTTTGGAATACCTCGACGATCTCGCCTTCCTTTGCGTTCTCGTCTTCCACGTGCATCACGGCGTTGTGAAGATTCGGGTCGAAGGTGTCACCCACCGCACCGACCTCTTCAATGCCGAGCTTTGCGAGTGCGGAGGCGACCGATTTCGCGGTCATCTGCACGCCCTCCTTGACCTTCTCGCCGTCGTCGTACAGCGCCGCGCGCTCGAGATTGTCGATCACGGGGAGCAGGGCGGCGAGCGTGTCGGAGACGGCGGCATCGTAGGTGCCTTCCTTCTCCTCGCGGGAGCGTCTGCGGAAGTTGTCGTATTCCGCCGCCATGCGGAGGAATCTGTCGTCCTTTTCTTTGATCTCACCCTTCAGCCGTTCGACTTCTTTTTTGAGGGAATCCTCGAGGCTTTCCGCTTTCTCTTCGGTCACGGTCACCTCTTCGGCAAGCTCCTCGGCAAGATCGTCTTCCGTCTGTTCGGGTGTCTTCTGCGTGTCGTCCACTTCTATCAGATATCCTTTCCGTTTTGGTTTGTGTCATTCCTCGGGGGAGGAAGTCCGCGCTCGTCCGAGGCACCGAACACCTGTTCGATCCCCGCCGCGAGGCGGTTGATGGTGTCGATCGCCTTCGAGTAATTCATGCGCTTCGGTCCGATGACGCCGACCGAGATCTTCTTGCCGCCGACTCTGACGTCGCGGTAGATCAGCGTCGTGTCGCTCATCGCGTCCGACTCGTTTTCCGCACCTATCACCACGTGAATGTTGCCCTCGCCCTCCTTCGCGTGTGCCGCGATGAGGTCGAGCAGGGGATCCTTCTCTTCGATGATCTCGAGCAACTCGCGCAGACGCGTCACGTCCGAATACTCGGGGTAGCGAAGCAACTTGTTGACGCCGTCCACGTGAATGTCGGCGGTGTCGATCTCGTTCATCGTCTCGTAGATGAGCTTGATGACGGGATGCACCATCGCGCTTGCCGAACCCATCAGCTGCTCGAGCTTCGAGATCACCGACATCGAGAGTCCGTCGCTCGTCAGATTGACGAGGTAGATGTTCGCGACTTCGGTGAATCGCTTTAAGTCGTCGGGCAGAAGGGAGAAGGAGAGACAGACCGTCTTCGTCTTGACGATGCCCGAGGCGAACATCATCACGAGAAGAAATTCCCGCGGGGAGATGTAGACCGCCTCGACCTTCGAGAGTCTGACATTGCCGCTTCCCGCCTTGAAGGCGATCCCCGTATAATCGGTGAACGCCGTCGCAAGCCGTGAGATCTCGGAGAGGATCTCGTCCATCTCTGTCAGCTTGTAGCGGAGCTTTTCGCTCATCTCGCCGATCTCCCGTCTCGTGCTGCCGTATTGCTGCACGAGGGAATCGACGTAAAAGCGGTATCCGCGCTCGGAAGGAATGCGTCCCGCCGAGGTGTGCGGCTGGATCAGATATCCCATTTCCTCGAGGTCTGCCATCTCGTTGCGGATGGTTGCGGGGGAACAAGAGATCTGCACATCGTTTGCGAGAAATTTGGAGCCGACGGGCTCGCCGTGAGAAATATGAGCGTCCACAATGGCGCGCAAGATCTTGCGCTTGCGGGGCGTCAGTCTTTCATCATCCAAAATTCTCACCTCACTTTCTTCATTTTAGCACTTGAAGTAGTAGAGTGCTAATCTCTTATGCCTATAATATATCCCTTTTTCCCCCGTTTGTCAAGGGTTTTCTCAAAAAAAGTTGTGAATTTTTTGTGAACCTTCGCATGACGGCAGAGAAAGTGCTAACGGGAGAGGGGAGGGAACGGAGGGGATCTCTTCGTTTTTCTCCCCGAAGATCGTCGGACGAAAGGGATAAGTGCCGATTTTTTGGATCTTTGCACGTTTTCGGTACCGAATTTGTGGGAGCCTCGCACGTTTTTGACACCTAAATCGTGATTTTCCGCACGTTTTCCCCACTTACGATGTTACGGAGCAAGATCGTGCGGGGCACGAGATGCCCGTTTTCGTCGGAATCTTCTCCTCTTCGCCCAGGGCAACAGCATTTACTTTTTCACAAAAACATGGTATAATAGGGGACATGAA
>CAVEOF010000015.1:0-38857 GCA_963617165.1 Coriobacteriaceae bacterium
CCGCCGCAACCGTGGAGGTATCGATCAACGGTGTAACGAAGTCCTACGATGTCACCACTGTCGAAGGAAGCAAACCCTACATCATCGTCGATGACATCCACGTCTCGAAGTACAACGACACCATGACGGTAGAGCTCGACGGCGTGTCCTTCGAGTACAGCCTCGGCGCATACATGAAGGGCTACACGACGATTCCCGAGTACGCGAAAGCACTTTATAACTACGTGTGCGCCGCGAAAGCCTACCTTGACGCACAGGGCAACTAAGGAAAGGAGAAAACGAACATGAAACAGTATACGAAAGCAGAGCTCGAACTTCTCCTTCTCGAAACGAAGGATGTCATTCTGACAAGCAGCCCGCAAGGCCTGTGGGACGATCCGAATCACGAATCCGCCTTCGGCTTTGACGACATCTTTGTGTCGGAATAAACCACAATCGTACCCCAAAAATCGCAACCTAAAAAATCGCCCCCGAAGCCAAAAGCCTCGGGGGCGAATCTTTCTTTTAGACGAAGGCGTATCCGGTGCAGTGAAAACCCCGAGCGCGCCCGAGTCGCAGCGAGACAGGGAGACCGCGAAGCGGTGGATGAGGAGTAAGCGAGAAAATAGCACTTTCTCCCGTCAGCATACCCTTCCCAAGCCTCTTCCCGCATAGATCAAAGCAGTGGATGAGGAGTAAGCAAAGCATCTGCACTCCCTCCCGTCAACGCTCCCTAATCCCCCCTCATCCCCGCGTCAACAGCCCAACGCAAGAATTAAGACAATTCATAATTCATAATTCTGAATTCTTAATTCTCAATAATTCTGAATTCTTAATTCTCAAACCCTTGACTTTTCGAATAAAATCTTCTATAATAGTAGTATTCAGATTGCTCTTTTGAAAGGACAAAACTATGGAACGCACCTATATCAAGGACGTAACGCCCGGAAGACATAAAGTACAGGGCTTCGTCGATAAATTGCGGAACAAGAGAACGATGGCTTTCATCGTTCTGAAAGACATCACGGGAAAGCTTCAGATCACGGTAGAGAAGGAAAAATCCGCCGAACTCGCCGCCATCGTGGACGAGCTGACTCTCCACTCGGTCATTACGGTCGAGGGTGAGGTCGTAAACAATGAATATGTAAAGATGGGAGGCATCGAGCTTCTGCCCGATACGATGAAGATCGAGTCGCTCGCCGACGCCCTGCCCATCAAGGACGATTCTGACATCGATTGCCGCATGGACTACCGCTGGATCGACCTGCGCCGCGATCAGAATCATCTGATGATGGAGATGCAGACGACCCTCGTTGCCGCCCTGCGGGAATTCCTCCTCGAACGCAACTTTATCGAGATCCATACCCCGAAGCTGATCGGCGCGGCGAGCGAGTCGGGCTCCGATGTCTTTGAGGTCAAATATTTCGATACGAAGGCGTATCTCGCCCAGTCGCCCCAATTCTATAAGCAGATGGCAATGGCGGCGGGACTGGAGCGCATTTTCGAGTCGGGTCCCGTCTTCCGCGCGGAAAAATCCTATACCAATAAGCACGCGACCGAATTCACGGGCTTCGACCTTGAATTCTCCTACATCGACGGCGTCGAGGATGTCATGAAGATGGAGGAGGAGCTCCTCACCTATGCCCTGAAACGTGTCAAAGAGGCGCACGGCGAAAAGATCCGCGAGCTCTTCGGTCTGGAGGTCGTCGTTCCGACTCTCCCGTTCCCGAGGATGAAGCTCGCCGATGTCTACCGTGAGCTTGAGGAGCGCTACGGCTATACCGTTCCCGATAGCCTGAAAGGCGACCTCACCACCGACGCGGAGAGAATGACGAAGAAGCTCTGCGAGGAAAAATACGGTCACGAATTCCTCTTTATCACCGACTATGACGCCAAGGAGCGCGCCTTCTATCACATGCGCGACGAGAACGGCGTTCCGCAGGGCTACGACCTGATCTGGCGCGGCGTGGAGATCACCACGGGCGCACAGAGAGAGCACCGCTACGAGGTGCTGAAAAAACAGGCAGAAGAGAAGGGACTCGCGAAGGACGTCGAATTCTATCTCCAATTCTTCAAGTACGGTTGCCCGCCGCACGGCGGCTTCGGTCTCGGCGTCGACCGCCTGACCATGCTCTTCCTCGGCCTCTCCATCAAGGAGGCGGAATTCCTCTTCCGCGGCCCCAACCGCCTGACCCCGTAAAAGTTCGCGCTACCTCTCCAAGCCTTCCCCTGCGGGTAGCGAAGCGACACGAGGGAACTGAGTTTCACTCCGGTGGAGTGAAAGAGCCCGAGTGTGCCCGAGCCGCAGCGAGGCAGGGGGACCGCGAAGCGGTGGATGAAGAGTAAACAAGCGCCCGCGCTTCCTCTCGTCAGCGCACCCTAATTGAGCCTTCTCCTGTGGAAGAAGGTGTCAGCCTACGGCTGACGGATGAGGAGTAAGCGAGAAAATAGCACTTCCTCCCGTCAGCATACCCTTTCCAAGCCTTGCCACTCCCCCAAAAAGCCCCCATCAACAAAACAAAGCAAGAATCAAGCCAAATTCATAATTCATAATTCTTAATTCTTAATTATCAAAAGGAGTTTGTATGAAAATCGCACTGATCAATGAAAACAGCCAAGCGGCAAAGAACGCCCTGATCGAAAGTACTCTGAAGGACGTCGTACTTCCGCTCGGACACACCGTCGATAACTACGGCATGTATTCCGCCGAGGATAAGGAACAGCTCACCTATGTGCAGATCGGTATCCTCTCCGCCATCCTTCTGAACTCGGGCGCCGCCGACCTCGTGATTACGGGTTGCGGCACGGGCGAGGGCGCTATGCTCGCCTGCAACGCCTTCCCGGGCGTCCTCTGCGGTCACGTCGTCGACCCCACCGATGCCTACCAGTTTACACAGGTCAACAACGGCAACGCCATTGCGCTCCCCTTTGCGAAGGGTTGGGGCTGGGGCTGTGAGCTGAACCTCCGCTACGTTTTCGAGAAGCTCTTCGTCTCCGAGTGGGGTCTCGGCTATCCCCGCGAGAGAGCCGTGCCCGAGCAGAGAAACAAGAAGATCCTCGATGAGGTCAAGAAGGTCACACACACCGACATCGTATACATCCTCGAGCATCTTGACCGCGATCTCGTGCGCGGCGCAATCGCTGGCGTACACTTCAAAGAGTACTTCTTCGCGAACGCGAAGGACGAACGCATCATCGATTGCGTAAAGAAACTTCTCGCCGAATAAAGGCAAAAGGGCGGATTTCCGAAGAACGGAATTCCGCCCGCTCTTTTTCATAGACCTTCCGAGAAACATAACAATATGTAAATAATTCTTTTCATTGAAACCATAAAACAACAAAAAAGGAACCTGCTATGCCGTTTTTATATTTTCTCGAGAACATCCGAAATCCCGTCTGCGACGCGCTCCTTTCTACCGTCACCTTTCTCGGCGGAGAGACCCTGTTCCTCGTGGTCGCCATCGCCGTCTTTTGGTGCGTCGACAAGAAAGAAGGGTACTATCTCTTCTTCACGGGACTCTTCGGCACCCTGATCAATCAGACGCTGAAGCTCCTTTGTAAGATCCCCCGCCCGTGGGTCAAGGACCCGAATTTCACCATCGTCGAGAGCGCGAGGGAAGAGGCGACGGGCTATTCCTTCCCCTCGGGACATACGCAGAACGCGACGGGCACCTTCGGCGCGATCGCCGCGTTCGATTACACGAAGCGTCGCAAAAAGCTCCCCGTCCTGCTTCTCTCCGTCGTGATCCTGCTCGTGGCATTCTCCCGCATGTATCTCGGCGTGCATACTCCCCTCGACGTCTCCGTCTCCTTCGTTCTTGCCCTGATCCTCGTCTTCGCCTTCCGCCCCGTCTTCACCGATGAGAAAAGGTTCCGCACCGCCATGCCGTATTTTGTCTTCGCGGGCTGGCTCCTCTCCGCCGCGCTCATTTTCTATACGCATCTGACCCCCGACGGCGCGGCGGATGCCGAGAATCTCGCGAGCGCGAGGCAGAACGCCCTCGCCCTCCACGGCGCCGCCCTCGGCATCGCTCTCACATGGTTCCTCGATACCCGCCTGCTCGATTTTAAGATCGGAGGCAGATGGTACGCGAGGATCTCACAGCTTATCCTCGGCTTTGCCGCCGTCCTCCTCTTGAAGGCGGGGCTCAAAGTGCCGCTCGCATTCCTCTGCTTCGGCAACGCGGGCGTCGCGCGCGTCGTGCGCTATTTCCTCGTCGTCGCCTTCGCGGGGGTGGTCTATCCGCTGACCTTCCCGTGGTTTGCAAAGTGGCACGTCGCTCCTCTCGATGCCTTCGGCAGTCGCGTCGCAGGCTTCTTCTCGGGGAAGAAGACCGCAAAATCGGAAGAGACCCCCTCGGACGAAAACTCTCCCGCCAACTCTTGACCCCCTCGCCCACAGACAAGAAGCGCCCGAATTTTTCGGGAAGGGAAAAGAGACGCCGCCCCGCGGAAGAAGTAAAATTTCCGAAACCCCTTTACTTTTATAACATTTTGTGCTATAATAATACGGATTATAGAGTAGGAGCCCCTCGGAGGAAGTCGGTATGAAGTGTCCGGTATGCAATTATCACGATTCCCGCGTGTTGGATTCGCGCCCCGTGGACGACGACGCCAGCATCAAGCGGCGGCGGGAATGTCCCATGTGCGGGAAGCGGTTTACGACCTACGAGGTCGTCGATACCGTTCCGATCGACGTCGTGAAGCGGAGCGGAAAGCACGAGTTTTTCGATAAGCATAAGCTTATGCTCGGCATTCAGCGCGCCTGTCAGAAGCGACCCGTCAACGCGGAGGTCATCGCGGCGTCCATTGAGGCGGAGCTCCAGAATTCCATTGTCAACGAGGTCACCTCGCACGACATCGGCGAGATGGTTTTACAGCGCCTGCGTGACATCGACATCGTGTCCTATATCCGCTTCGCGTCGGTCTACCGCGAGTTTACCGACATCGACTCCTTCATGGAGGAGATCCGCTCTTTGAGCCGCGGGCGGGGCAAAAGCAAAGGGAAGAGCGCAGGAAAAAAGCAAACGGAAGAAACCACCAAAGAAAACGGGGAAGACACGACGGCTCGGACGCCTGACCCGACGGAGAAATCGTGATGATGAAAAGCATGACCGCCTTCGGCAGGGCAAAGCACGAGGGCGAGGCACGGGACATCACCGTAGAGCTTCGGAGCGTCAATTCCCGCTTCTTCGATTGCTCGGTCAAGCTCCCGCATTCCTATCTCTTTCTCGAAGAGAAGATCAAGAACCGCATTCGCGAGACTGCCGTCTCCCGTGCGAAGATCGACGTCTACATCACCGTCGAAGAGCACGCGAGGGGGAACGGCGAGGTGCTTCTCGATGAAGCCTACCTCGGAGGGTATCTCGCGGCGCTCGCCCGTCTTCGCGACGAGTACGGGCTTGCCGACGACATCTCCGTCATGACCGTGGCGAAAAATCCCGCCGTCTTCCGCACGAAGCGGGAGGACGCCGATCTCACCGAGGCGTGGGAGGAACTTCGTCCCGTCCTCGACGAGGCGATCGCGGGCTATGTCGCGATGCGCACGGCAGAGGGCGCCCGCGCGGCGGAGGATATGAAAAAGAAGCTTGAAACGGTGCGCACTTACGTCGATACCGTGGAGAAGTTAAGCGCCGCCGACACCGTCGGCTACCGTGAGAAGCTCGAGACCCGCCTCCGTGCGATCCTCGGGGATGCGGGCGTCACCCCCGACGAAGGGCGACTGCTCACCGAGTGCGCCATCTTCGCCGACAAGATCGCGATCGACGAGGAGCTCGTCAGGCTTCGCTCGCACTTTGATGCCTTCGATGAAATTGCCGCGCTGAAAGAACCCTCGGGCAGAAAGCTTGATTTTCTGATGCAGGAGATGAACCGCGAGATCAATACCGTCGGTTCGAAAGCAAATAACGCGGAGATCGCGAGACTCGTCGTTGCCGTCAAGGGCGAGTTTGAGAAGATCCGCGAGCAGGTGCAGAATATCGAATAACGATCGCCGCGTTGCGGCGGAACGGAGAAAACTATGAAATTTATCAATGTCGGCTTCGGCAATATGGTGTCGGCGGGGCGGATCATCGCCATCGCGGGACCCGATTCCGCACCGATCAAACGCCTTGTGCAGGATGCGAAGGAGGATAACCGTATCATCGACGTCTCCTGCGGCAGACGTACCCGCGCGGTCATTATTACCGATTCCGAGCACGTCATTCTTTCCGCCATTCAGGCGGAGACCATCACGAACCGTCTCTCGAGCGACGACGACACCGACGAGGACGACGAGGACGAGGAATAACCGATCGGCACCTCCGACGACTCCCCTCCTTCGCGAGGGATAGCACTTCCTCGAAAGAAAACGAAAACTTCATCCGAAAAAGGAGAATATCATGATCTACCCTACCATTGATGAGCTGACCAAAGGCGAATTCAACCGTTACGAGCTTGTCGTTGCCGTCGCAAAATGCGCGCGCATCGTCACCGACGAATACGTCGCCATGCGCGTGAGAGCACAGCGCTTGATCGATAATCGCGAGACGGATAAGCCTCTCTCCGCTCTCATCGACCCCGAGTACAAGGATCAGAAGGCGGTAAAGATCGCCATCGCGAGACTTCAGGACGGCAGATTCCGCATTCATCATCCCGCCGCCGCGGAATAATTCACAGGAAAAGAACGGAGGAGAAGGATGTATTGTGAGGTCTGCCTGACAGATGCCCCGCACGCACTCGACCGCCCGTTCGACTATCTCTGCCCGCCCGCCCTCGCAGGGAAGCTCCGTCCGGGGGCTATCGTGCGTGTGCCTTTCGGCGCGGCAAATCATATGCGCCTCGGCGTTGTCTTGAACGTAAAGGACACGACCGACAGCCCGAGGACAAAGCCCGTGCAGGCGGTTCTTGACGACCGCTATTTTCTCGATGAGGAAATGCTCGGGCTCTGTCTGTTTCTGAAGGAATATACGCTTTGTACCCTCGGCGAGGCGGTGCGCACCGTCCTCCCCCCGGGCGCCATGACCGAGAGCCCCAACATCCGCTATCGGAAGCGCTATACGCTCACCCTCTCGAAGGAGGAGACCCGCACGCTTCTTGCCGCCTCGGGGCGAAAGGGCGTACGCAGTGAGGGACAGCGCCGCATTCTCGAGTATCTTCTGCCCATCGGCGAGGCGGACGGGGAATTGCTCCGTGCCCTGCCCGAGGTCACGGCGGCGCACCTCTCGGCACTGACCGAGAAGGGGATCCTGCGTGTCGATACGGAGGAGGAGCTCCGAAATCCCTATGCGGTACTCGCAGGGGAGAGGGACACCTCCGAGATCCGACTCAGCGACGCACAGACCACCGCCTACCGTGCGGCGGAAACGCTTCTTATCGAGGACGCTCCCCGCGCCGCCCTTCTGTACGGCGTGACGGGAAGCGGGAAGACCAAGGTCATTATGAAGCTTATCGACCGCACCCTCGCCCTCGGCAAGACCGTCATTATGATGGTGCCCGAGATCGCCCTGACGCCGCAGACCGTGCAGATCTTCTGCCGTCGGTACGGGGAGCGGGTCGCCGTCATTCATTCCTCCCTCTCGCAGGGAGAGCGGCTCGATGCCTATCGCAGGATCCGCGCGGGCGCCGTCGATCTCGTGATCGGGACGCGCTCCGCCGTCTTCTCCCCGATCCCGAACCTCGGTATGATCGTCATTGACGAGGAGCATGAGCATACCTATAAATCCGAGAGCGACCCGAAGTATCACGCGCGCGACGTCGCCGCCTATCGTGCGGGACGGCATAACGCCTTGATGCTTCTCGCCTCCGCCACCCCCTCCGTCGAGAGCTTTTATAAAGCCAAGGAAGGGGCGTATACCCTCATCCCCCTGCGGGAGCGCTACGGCGGCGCCCGCCTGCCCGAGGCGGTGATCGTCGATATGCGTGAGGAGCTTCGCCTCGGCAACTCTTCACCGATCAGCCGCCGCCTGCTCGAATCCCTGTCCGAGGTCGCGGAGAAGGAAAAACAGGCGATCCTCTTTCTGAACCGCCGCGGCTATAACAGCCAGATCAGCTGTAAGAGCTGCGGAGACGTCATTACCTGCCCGCGTTGCTCGGTCTCCTTGACCTATCATACGGGCAGAGGTGGCGGACGGATGCTCTGCCATCTCTGCGGACACGGTGAGCCGCCGCCGAAGGTCTGCCCATCCTGCGGAGGAGAGCACCTCTCCTATCTCGGCTACGGGACGCAACGGGTGGAGGGCGACCTTTCGAAATTTTTGCCCGATTCCCGCGTCATGCGCATGGATGCCGACACCACGGGGGAAAAATTCGCCTATGACCGTATGCTCGAGGACTTCCGTGCGGGACATGCCGACGTTCTCCTCGGCACGCAGATGGTGACGAAGGGACACGACTTCCCGAAGGTCACGCTGGTCGGCGTCGTGCTGGCGGATACCTCTCTCTATGTCAGCGATTTTCGTGCCTCGGAGCGCACCTTCTCCCTCCTCACGCAGGTCATCGGCAGGGCAGGAAGAGCGGGCGACGCCGGGCGTGCGGTCATTCAGACCTACTCTCCCGAAAACGAGATCATCCGCCTCGCCTGTAAGCAGGATTACGACGCCTTCTATGAAGGAGAGATCGCCTTGCGGCGGGAGCTCTCCTATCCTCCCTTTTGCGACATGGTGCAGATCACCCTGTCCGCAGAGCGCGAGGAGGAGCTCTTCTCCGCAGCCGAGCAGCTGACCTCCTATCTGAAAGAAAAGCTCACCGTCGATCCCTATAAAAATTACCCCTTCGTCGTCTACGGCCCCTTCGAGGCACAGGTCTATAAGCTCAACGACCGCTTCCGCCTTCGCATGGTCGTAAAATGTAAACTAAACAAGACAACCAGAAGACTTTTTCACGAAATTCTTCTCACCTTTGCCGATAAAAGGTCCGTCACCCTCGCCATCGACCTGAACCCCCTCACGGTCTGACAAAGCACTCACCCCCCGCGCTATCGACCTGCCTCTCGACACTTTCAATTCATAATTCATAATTCTTAATTCATAATTCTGAATTCTGAATTCTGAATTCTCCCCGCCCCCGCAAGGTCAAAGGCACCATCACACCCGCCCTCCCCCACGGAGAACAAGAAAGGATCCATTATGGCAACACTGAAAATCGTAAAATACGGCGACCCCATGCTGCGAAAGGTCTCGCGCCCCGTCGAGGCGATCACCCCGCGCATTCTTCAGCTCCTCGACGACATGACCGAAACCATGCGGCAGGCAAACGGCTGCGGACTCGCCGCCGTGCAGGTCGGCGTTCTGCGCCGCGTCGTCGTCATTGAGGTCGAGGACGGCAAGGTCTATGAAATGATCAACCCGAAGATCATCGCCTATTCGGGACATCAGGAGGAGGCGGAAGGATGCCTCTCCATCCCGGGGCACTACGGCGTCACCTCTCGTCCCCGCACCGTCACCGTCCGTGCGACCGACAGAGAGGGGAAGAGCTATGACCTGACGGGCTCCGACCTTCTCGCCCGCGCGATCTGCCACGAGTGCGACCACCTCGACGGAAAGCTTTTTACCGACGTCGAGATCCGCTCGGCGGACGAAGAGTAAGGAAAATTAAGAATTAAGAATTATGAATTATGAATTATGAATGATTCTTATTTCTTGCGGTATTCTTTTTTGGCTTTTGTTTTTCTTTACCCTAACGATTGACGAAGCTGTTCTTTTTTCCTTTTGTTTTTTCACCCGAGGATCAGCGAAAAACCGTTCATCTTTTGCTTTTGTTTTCTTCGCCCAACGATTCACAAAGGGGCAAATGGAGAATTGTGAACAATCGATTTCGAATTTGTACTTGCGGAAAGGAATTTTTATGAACATTCTGTTTATGGGAACCCCCGATATTTCCGCCGCCTGCCTGTCAAGGCTCCTTGCCGACGGCTTTTCCGTCGTAGGCGTCGCGACGGGAGAGGACAAACCTCGCGGCAGAGGAAACGTCATGACCCCCTCTCCCGTCAAGCGCGTGGCAGAGGAGAATGGGATCCCCGTCTATCAACCGAAGACCCTGCGCGGCGGCGCTTTTGCGGAGCCGCTCGCCGCACTTTCTCCCGACGTGATCGTCGTTGTCGCATACGGCAAGATCCTGCCCCCCGATGTCCTCGCGTTCCCGAAATACGGGTGCATCAACCTCCACGTTTCCCTTCTGCCGAAGTATCGCGGCGCCGCCCCGATGCAGCGCGCCATCATGGCGGGAGAGACCGAGACGGGCGTCACCGTCATGCAGATGGACGAGGGCGTCGACACGGGTGACATTCTCGCCGTCGAGCGCTTTGCCATCTCGCCCGAGGACACCTTCGGCACGATCCACGACCGCTCCGCGACCGTCGGCGCCGCTCTTCTTTCGAAGACGCTCCGCGACCTCGAAGACGGACGGGCACATCGGGTAAAACAGCCGACCGAGGGCGCCTCCTACGCCGCGAAGATCGAGAAGGAGGAATGTGCCGTCGACTTCACGGCGTCCGCAAAGCAGGTTGCCGATAAGATCCGCGCGTTCTCCCCGATTCCGACCGCGTTCTGTCACCATCGGGGGAAGCTCTTGAAATTGCTCTTTGCCGCCCCGACCGAAGGGGAGGGCGCTCCCGGAGAAGTGATCGCGACCGACGGCGTCGGCGCGGGGAGCGTGACCGTCGCCTGCGGGCAGGGTGCCGTAAAGATATATTCCCTCATCCCCGAAGGGAAGGGAAAAATGAGTGCCGGGGATTTCGTCCGCGGCAGAAAAATCGAGAAAGGTGAGGTACTTTCGTAATGCCAATCGACTTGATTCTTTATTTGCTCCTTTGCGTTGCCGTTTTGATTTCTCTTTATGCTCAGATCAAAGTGAGTCTGACCTACCGCAGATACTCCTCCGTCCCCGCGGGCGCGGGGAAGAGCGCCGCTACCGTCGCGCGCGAGCTTCTCGACGGCGCGGGACTTTCGTCGGTGCGCATCAAGCGCGTCGGCGGCTCCCTGACCGATCACTATGACCCGAGGTCGAATACCCTTCGCCTCTCGGACAGCACCTTTGACAACGGCTCTGCCGCCGCCGTCGGCGTCGCCGCCCACGAGGTCGGGCACGCCATTCAGCACTCCGAGGGCTACGTTCCGATCATCATCCGCGGAAAGCTTGTGCCCGTCACGAGCTTCGCCTCCCGCGCCGCGTGGATCTTCATCCTGATCGGCGCGCTTCTCACCGCCTTCGCGGGACTTGTCGGAGAGTTCGGGATGTATATCCTCTTCGCCGGCATCGCGCTTTTTGCCGTGACCACCCTCTTTCAGCTTGTCACGCTCCCCTGCGAATTTGATGCCTCCCACCGCGCCTTGGTTCGCCTTCGCGAGACGGGAGAATACTCCTCCGCGGAGCTTGCCGGCGCGAGAAAGGTCCTCTCCGCCGCCGCGCTGACCTATGTCGCCGCCCTCGCCGTCTCCCTTTTGCAGCTTCTTCGTCTGATCGCCATGTTTGCGGGGAACCGCAACAACCGCAGATGACCTGCCGCGCGCTGACTCTCACCCTGCTCACCGAATGGGAGGAGCAGGGAAAATACGCGAACCTCGCGCTCTCTTCGCACTGTACGGATTCCCTGACGCCCGAAGAGAGCGCCCGCGTGACCGCGCTTTTTTACACGGTGACGGAGCATCTTCTGACGCTCGATTATATCGTCACCGCCCTCGCGAAGCGAAGCGCCGCATCCCTTCGCCCGCATACCCTCCGCCTTTTGCGCGTGGGGCTCGCCGAGCTTCTGTATCTTGACGGCACCCCCGATTATGCGGTCGTCGACGGGACGGTCAGCCTCGCGAAGGGAAAAGGGGAAGCCTCCTTCGTCAACGCCATCCTGCGGGAAGCGGCACGAAGAAGAGATGCCGACGCGCTTCCGCTCCCCGAGAAAAGCAAAAATTTAGCACGCTATCTTTCGATTCGCTACTCCGTTTCTCTTTGGATCGTAAAGAATTATTTGCATATCTACGGCTCCGAGAACACCGAAGTCCTTCTTTCATTTTTCGGGGAGCGTCGCGGGTACGACGTGACGGTCAACCCGTGTAAGATCTCCCGCGATGCCTATCTCGAAGCGCTCGAGCGCCGCGGTATTCACGGGATGCCTCTTCTGGAGCACACCGTCCGCCTTTCCGACAGCTTTCCGCCGCGCTCTCTTCCCGGCTTTGCCGAGGGAGAATTCCACGTGCAGGACGCGTCGAGCGCCCTTGCCGTCCGTGTCCTCGACCCGCAGGCGGGAGAGCGCGTCATCGATGTCGCCGCCGCCCCGGGAGGCAAGAGCTTCACCGCCGCCGAACGGATGGGGAACCGCGGAGAGGTCTATGCCTTCGACCTTCACGAAAATAAGCTTTCCCTGATTCGGGAAGGTGCGCGCCGCCTCGGACTCTCGATCGTCCGCGCCGAAGCGCGCGACGGCAGGACCCCCGATCCCGCCCTTCTCGGTACGGCGGATCGCGTCCTCTGCGACCTTCCCTGCTCGGGACTCGGTGTCCTTGCCAAAAAGGCAGATCTGCGCTATAAAAGCGAAGAGGGCATAGACGCCCTTCCCGCCCTGCAAAAGGAGATCCTCTCCGCCTCCGCCGCCTACCTCAAGGAGGGGGGCATTCTCGTCTATTCCACCTGCACCCTTCGTAGGGAAGAGAACGAGGAGGTCGCGGATGCCTTTCTTTCCTTGCACCCCGAGTTTTCTCCCGTCCCCTTCGACGCCTTCGGCGAGCGGTGCGAGGGACGCTATACCGCTTTCCCGCCAAAGAGCGGGACCGACGGCTTTTTCATCGCGAAATTCCGGAAGGCCCACGCCTCTCACGACTCGTGAGATTTGCGCCCCGCAACCTATGAAAATCAAAAGCGAAAATCACAAGCTCAAAGAATTCCTGCACCTCATACCCGAGAGGCGTAACAATCGCCATTCATGAAGATCATCTACCGTACAAAAAAGGAAAGGAGAACGCCGTGATCGATCTATATGCCATGAACACCGAAGAGCTGACCGCCTTCGTCCTCTCGCTCGGCGAGAAAAAATTCCGCGCCGCGCAGATCGCCTCCTTTCTGAAAAGCGGCGTCCCCCTCGACGAAATGACGAATCTTTCGAAAGCCCTTCGGGAAAAATTGAAGGAGACGACCGTCGACACCCTCCCCCGTGTGGAGGAAAAGCTCGTTTCCGCGATCGACGGCACCGTCAAATACCTTTTCCGTCTCTATGACGGAGAGTGCATCGAGAGCGTATTCATGCGCTATCACCACGGGAACACCCTCTGCATCTCGAGTCAGGTCGGTTGCCGCATGGGCTGTCGCTTTTGCGCCTCCACCCTCGCCGGCAGAGTCCGCGACCTCCTCCCCTCCGAGCTTCTCGGGCAGGTCATCGCCGCCGAGCGGGACATGGGAGAGCGCGTCTCAAACATCGTCATGATGGGCATCGGCGAGCCTCTCGATAACTATGACAACGTACTGAAATTTCTCCGCCTCGTGAACCGCGAGGACGGACTCAATATCGGCTATCGGCACATCTCGCTTTCCACCTGCGGCGTCGTGCCGAAGATCCGCGCTCTCGCGGAGGAGAAACTGCCGATCACCCTGTCGATCTCTCTTCACGCCGCGACCGACGAGGCGCGCGACGCCATCATGCCCGTCAATCGGAAGTGGAAGATCGCCGAGCTCCTCGACGCCTGCCGTTACTATTACGGAAAGACGGGACGGCGGATCTCCTTCGAATATACGCTGATCTCGGGCAAGAACGACAGCGAGACGGATGCCCGCGCACTCGCCCGCCTTCTGCGCGATGCCTTCCGCGGCACCGATGCCCCCGTGCACGTCAACCTGATCCGCGTCAACGAGGTCGCCGAGACGGGAATGCGCGCGGGCAGTGTCGAATCGGCGAACCGTTTCGCCGCACTTCTTGAGGATGCGGGCTTGACCGCCACGGTCAGACGTCGGCTCGGAAGCGATGTCAATGCCGCCTGCGGACAGCTCCGCCGTGCCCGTGCGAAGACGGCAGACGCTCCCCGCACCGAGGCGGAAAACTCTCCCGCTTCGGAGGGCGGAGCAGGGAGCACCACATCATCGGAAGCTGCGGCAAAGAACGCCGAGACAAAAAGTACTGCCGTAAAAGAACATACCATGGCGGGCACGGAAGAGAAGACCCCGACGCCCGCGGGAGGTGCCCTGTGATACGCGAGCCCGAGGGGAAGGTCGTCAAGGGGCTCGGCGGACTCTACGACACCCGTACCTATGATGCCGAACGTGGGGAAGAGCACGTTCTCTCCCGCGCGAAGGGCAACCTTCGCAGGGACGACGCGCGCGTCCTCGTCGGAGACAACGTAAGGCTTCGCATCGACGATACCACCCCCGATGGTATCGTGATCTCCGAGGTTCTCCCGCGCAAAAATGCCCTCATCCGCCCCCCGATGGCAAACCTCGATATCCTCTTCATCGTCCTCGCGGCAAAGAAGCCGACGCCCGTCACCGCGACGCTCGATAAGCTGATTGCGATCGCGGAGCACAACGCCATCACTCCCGTCGTCGTCATTACGAAAAACGACCTCGGAGAGGCAGAGGCGGAACGCTATGCCGAGCTGTACCGCAAGGTCGGACTCGACGTTTTTGTCACCTCTTCTTTACAAAATGGCGGTATATCCGACTTGAAAGCCTACATTGACGCGCATGTCAGAGACGGCGTTACCGCCGCCTTTGCGGGTGCGTCCGGAGTCGGGAAGTCCACGCTCATGAACGCGCTCTTTCCCACTCTCGCCCTTGCGACCTCGGCGATCTCCGAGAAGATCGAGAGGGGAAAGCATACCACCCGTCACGTAGAACTCTTTCCCGTCGGGGAAGGGGCGCATGTCGGCTTTCTTGCCGACACCCCGGGTTTTTCTCTCCTCGACTTCGAGCACTTTGACTTCTTCACGCTCGAGGATCTGCCCGACACCTTCCGCGAATTCCGCGCCTATCGCGGCAAGTGCCGCTATGCCGACTGTACGCACGTCGGGGAAAGCGCCGCGGAGTGCGCCGTCGCCCGCGCGGCGGAGGAAGGGAAGATCGCGCCCTCCCGTCTCGCCTCCTATCGCGCACTGTATGCGATCTTAAAAAACAAAAACAACTATAAGTAAATTCTTACAAAGTAAAAACGACTATAAAATTCAAGGTAATTCTCACCGAGGAGCTTTCATTGAACACGATCGAAATCACGGATTTTCATGACCCCGCGCTTGATGCCTACGTCCGCCTGACGGGCGCACAGCAGAGACGGCGGCTCGAGCCCGAGCGGGGGATCTTCATCGCGGAGAGCCCGACGGTCATCGAGGTCGCCGTGAAGGCGGGGTGCTATCCCGTCTCCCTCCTGACCGAGCGCCGTCTCATCAACGAGAGCACCGAGCGCGTGATCGCCCTCGCGGAACGTGTCAATCCCGATCTCCCCGTCTATACGGCGGAGCATACTTTGCTTGAGAAAATGACGGGCTTCCCCCTGACGCGTGGCGTTCTCGCCGAGATGCGGCGCCCCGCCCCGCAGGATGTTGCCTCTCTTTGCCGCGACGCCACCCGTATTGCGGTGCTCGAGGGCATCGTCGACTCGACGAACATCGGCGCCATCTTCCGCTCGGCGGCGGGACTCGGGATGGATGCCGTTCTTCTGACCCCCACCTGTTGCGATCCCCTCTGCCGCCGCGCGGTGCGCGTGAGCATGGGCACCGTGCTTCAGGTGCCGTGGGCATATATCTCCCTGACGCCCGAGGAATGGGCGAGGGAGGGGGTCGAGCGACTGCACGCCCTCGGCTTTACGACCGCGGCGATGGCGCTCTCCGACAACTCGGTGTCCCTCGACGATCCCGCGCTGAATGCCGAAGCACGTCTCGCCATCCTTCTCGGCGCGGAAGGGGACGGACTCTCGCACGATACCATCGCGAAATGTGATTACACCGTGAAGATCCCGATGCTCCACGGCGTCGACTCCCTGAACGTCGCGGCGGCGAGCGCCGTTGCCTTTTGGCAATTGAGAAAAAAGTAATTCGTTTCCCCGAAAAAACATCCGAAAAGGCAAGCGGGCGCAAAAAAACACGTCTTGCCCTGCACCGCGGCGCATAAGAGGGGCGCGATCCCGCCTTTTAGATCTTTCGCAAAAAGTTTTCGGATTTTCCGCTCCGACAGGACGACACCGGGGAAGGATCAACCTTGTCTTTTGAGTTTTCGCAGAAAGTGTTCGGGCTCTTCCGCCCCGACGCGACGACGCAGGGGAAGGATGCAACCCCGCCTTTTGAATTTTCGCAGAAAGTTTTCGGACTCTCCCGCCCCGACACGACGACGCAGAAGGGTACACCCCCGTCTTATAAATTTTCGCAAAAAATTTCAAATTCTCTCTTGCCTCCGCCGCGTGCGGAGGGTTATCATAAACACAAAAAAGACCCGAGAAAGGAAGAGATCGCATGAAGATTCTCATCGCCGACGACGAGCGGGACATCCGCACGGTCGTCCGTCTGCTGCTTGAAAATAACGGTTACGAAGTGCTCGAGGCGCCCGACGGTGCCGCCGCCGTGGAGACGGTGCGTGCCGACCGTGGCATCGACCTCGTGATCATGGACATCATGATGCCGAAAATGTCGGGACTGCGTGCCGTGGAGGAGATACGGAAGTTTTCCACCCTCCCCGTGCTTTTCCTCACCGCAAAATCGCTCGAACGCGATAAGGAGAACGCCTATACGAAGGGCGGAGACGACTATCTCGTCAAGCCGTTTTCCTCTGCCGAGCTTCTGCGCAAGGCGGAAGCCCTGACCCGCAGATACAACAGCTACGGGACAAAAAGCGATAACGCGGATCCGAACGTCCTGCACCTCGCGGGCGGCGTCGAGCTCGATCCCGTTAAGCGGGAGGTCACGCGCAGAGGAGAGGTCGTCGATATCCGCGATAAGGAAATGGATGTCTTGATCTACCTCGCGAAGAACCGCGGTCGCGCCGTCGACGCGGCGGAGATGTACGAGGCGGTCTGGGAGGCGATGCCCCTCCCGTCCTCGAACAATACCGTCACCGTCCATATTCTGAACCTTCGCCGTAAGCTCGAGGAGAATCCCTCCTCGCCGAAGCTCATCCGCACCGTGTGGGGAAAGGGGTATCAGATTGACTGAAAAACAAAAGGGCGGAGAGGTGAAAAAGCCCTTCTCCTTCCTCTATGAGAAGGTCTATTCCCTGAAAACGAAGCTCCTTCTCTTCATGCTTCTCGCCGCCCTCGTCGGCGGCGCGTCCTATCTGATCGTCCGCGTCTCGATCGTCACCTTCGTCAACACCTTCTATGTCAGCCCCGAGAAAAAGCAGGAGCGGGAGGACGCCTATCTTTCCGATCTGCAAAATTATGTCACCGAAAACGCCGTTACCGCCGCCGACGCGAACAAGATCTCCGAATGGACGAAGAAGAACCGCTACGTCTACCTCGCGCTTTATAACGGGGAAGAGCTTCTCTATGCCTCCCGCGGCGGGACAACGGGTGGGCACGGACTCATGGGAGACGGGAGCGGCGGTATCACCGTCGATTATCCCACGAGGGACGAGCTCATCCGGTATGCGGAGGAGAGGGGCTTCGGCATCGTCACCCTGACAGACGGCACGAGCCTTTACGTCACCCTCGCCGAATTCACCGAATATCTCTATTACGACCTTGCCAACATCATCAGCCTTGCCGTCGCCGCGCTTGCCATCACCCTGATCCTCATGATCTATTACAGCGGGATCTCGAACCGTATCTCCCGCCTCGCCGACGACGTTTCCATCGTGTCGGACGGGGATATGAAGCATACGGTCCGCTCGGACGACATGCAGGACGAGATCTCCAAGCTGTCGGAGAATGTCGAGCAGATGCGCTCCTCCCTGATCGAGACGCTCGACGGAGAGCGCAAGGTGCTCGAGATGAACCGCGAGCTGATCACCTCCATGTCCCACGACATCCGCACGCCTCTGACGGTGCTCCTCGGCTACCTCGACATCATGAAGCTTCACGCCGAGAGCGACAGCGAGATGGAGAAATATATCGCCGCCTCCGAGGCGACCGCCGTCCGCCTGAAAAATCTCTCGGATGACATGTTCCGTTACTTCCTCGCCTTCGGGAACAGTGAGCTTGAATTGCACCTCGCCTCCTATGACGCCGACACCCTCTTCGATCAGATGCTCGCCGAGCATATCCTCCTGATACGGGAGCAGGGCTACACCGTGGAGGCACGCGTCACGGGCGAGATCTTCGGAGACGCGCTCGTCTTCGTCGATGCTCCGTATCTGATGCGAATTTTCGACAATATCTTCTCCAATCTTTCGAAGTATGCCGACAAGGAATATCCGATCACCTTCCTCGGAACCCTCGACGGTGACAACCTTTATTTACAGATCACCAACAAAATTAAGGAAAACGACCGCGCCGAGAGCAGCGGGATCGGAATTCGCACCTGCGAGCGGATCGCGGACGCGATGAAGATCGGCTTCTCTTATGAGGCCTCGGACGACCTCTATATCACGCACCTGTCTTTCCCCTATACGGAGAAAAAAGGAGATGACGACATTGTTTTATAGCCCCGTGGACGCCTCCCGCATCGCCGCATGGAATGCGCGGTATCCGAACCTTGCCGAGGAGGCGCGCGAGCTGATGCTTGCCGCAGAGGAAGAGGAGCTTCCCGCCGCCGAGCACGCGGGCTGTCTCTCCCTTCGCCTCTCGGAGGACGGGCGGTATGCCTTCACCTATCCCGTTCCCTTTGACGGCACGGGGGACCCCGACGCCTTTCTCGACCGATGGGACGCCTATCTTCTCGGTGAGGAGCTTCCTTACGTGCTGACCGAGACACCGTGTGACCGTCTTCCCGCCCTCCGCGCCCGCTATCGTCATATCGAGAGTATGCCCCTCGACGAGGAGGGCGCCTATCTTCTCGTTCGCGCCGTCACCGAGCTCGAAGAGCTTGAAGAGCTCCCGACGCTGAACGGTGAGCGTGTCACGTTGGCGCCCTTGTCCGACGGGGACGCCGCCCCGTATGCCGCCCTGTGCCGCGACGAGGAGACGCTCCGCTATTACGGGTACGATATGCGCTCGGACGTCGCAGAGCAGACGGACGATGCGTTCTTCCTCCGCACCGCGCGAGGAGAATGGGAGCGCCGCAGGACGCTGCCCTTTGCCATCCGCGCCGACGGGAAATTTGTCGGGGAGATCCTTCTTTACGGCTTCGATGCCCACGGCGGCGCGTCGCTCGCCGTACGCCTTTTGCCGGATGCCCGCGGGCGCGGCTTCGCGCGGGATGCCGTCGCGACGCTCCTTCGCTATGCTTTGCAATCGCTCGGACTGCTTTGCGTGCGCGCAGAGGTCAGGGAAGAGAATATCCCCTCCCTCCGTCTCTTTGACCGCGCGATGCGTCGCGTTTCATCCCGTGACGGCTCGGTCTTTTATGAGAGTGGGAAAACGTTGAGAATTCAGAATTATGAATTAAGAATTAAGAATTATGAATTATGAATTATGAATTGTGAATTGTGAATCGTGAATCGTGAATCGGGCTCCGAAAAATACGATCCCCCCTGCGGCAATTTTTGCCGCAGGGGGATCTGTTATGCTTTGTGGGTCTCGTGATAGGCGCGCAGGGCGCGGGCGAAGGCGATGCCGGTATTCACGGCGCGCTCGGGCGTGAAGGGAACGCCGCTCGCTCGGAAATAGGGCGTTTCCACCGCGGAGGAGATCTCCGCCCCCGCGCTCGCGTGCATATAGTAGCCGCAGGTCGGGGCACCCGCGCGGTTCCATTTCTCGTTCGGGAGAATGCCGTCCTTTCCGCTGTTTCGGCGTCGTTTTTAGAGAGCCCCGCGTGACTTTCCCGCCGCCCCGCAGAGTACGCCCCTTCGGGGGAGATCGGGACGGAGCCGTCGGCAAAACGGCAGAGACGGGTCGGTGCGGATACCGATAAATTCCGACGGGCTGTCGAAGAAAGGACAGCCCGTCGGAACGTTGCTCTTTTGACGGAGGAGAAAGGGATATTTGCTTTTTCTCTTCTGTTTCAGAGCGTTTTATCGATGATATGCAAAGTCGGGTTTACAACCGAGTCACAGGACTTGACGTCCAGCGTCCGCATTGCCATGAGACGCATCCCCATGTTCTCGATGAGATTTCGCGGCGGAAGGGGAAGATCGCGGAATTCCTTCGCGTTGATCTGCTTCGATTTCGTCACGATGGAGATGTAGCGGTCGTAGATGGTCGAGTTGAGAAGTGCGAACAGCCCGTAGGCGAAGCGCGCGCAGATCTCGCCCCCCTTGTCCTTCGTGTCGATGTAGTTGATCTTGTTGTGCGTGCTGATGAGCGGGTAGGTCGGGAGCTGGGACGCGAGGTAGATCGCGCAGTTGAAGAAGCGCTCGTCGCTCTTCGCGGGCACCCGCTTGACCACGATCAGGTTCTTGTTCCGCTGACAGAGGTTGTCCCGCACGGGGGCGATGTACTGACGGCGGATCGGCAGGGGGAACTCCACCCGTCCTCCGCGGATCGCGGCGGGACGGATCAGAGGGATCGTCCCCTTGATCGGCTCGGAGAAGAGCAGCCCGTCACAGCGGGAGTCGAGGATCAGACCCGTCGACATCTTCAGACCGAGGGTCGAGAGCGTCTCGGGAAAGTCCGAAATATACTTGACGATGCGCGTGTCCTCCACGCTCTTCGGCAGGGTCAGCGAGCCATCCCGCCCGTCCACCACGAACGCGTAGGGAAGAGGGGGCAGGGCGACCGTCAGAAGCTCGGAGCCCTCGTCGGTCGACGTGGAGATCGCCACCGTCTCGTTTGCGTCGCCGCGGCGGAATTTGAGGATCATATTCTTTTTGAGGGGGATCGCCCGCTTCGCATTCTTTTGCTTGCCGACGAAGAGATGGATCCCGTCGAGCACCGCGCGCGAGAAGATCTCGCGTCTGACAGGGGTCAGCGCCGCCGCCGTGGCAAACGCGGTCGGAAGCAGAATGACGAGCTGTCCGTCCGGCTCGAGATGGCGCATCGCGGTCTTCGCGAAGAGATACGCCTCCGAGATCTTCACCTGCGTGATGCCGCCCGCGGAGGATGCTTCCTCCGAGCGCTTTTCGCAGAGCCCCGTCGGCGGATTGCAGAGAATGAGGTCAAAGGTGTCCTCCGCCGTCTCGGTCAGCGTGACGGTGTAATGCCGCTTCGCGTCGACGATATAATTCTCGGGGTAGACCGTGATAAAGAGCTTGACGCCGTAATCGTGACGGCACTTTTTGCGGATGCGCTCGAGATTGTCTTCGAGCATCGGAAGAAACGTCTCGTCCGTCTCATAACAAGTGAGGAAGATCTGACGGCACTTCGGCGCCTCGCGGCAGATCCGTTCCACCACCGCGGCGGAGAGGATCCCCGTCCCCGCGCCCGGGTCGAGGACCGTATAGGCGGTCTTCGCCTCGTCGAGGGTGAACATCGACGCCATGCGGCGCGCCGTTTCTTTCTTTGTAAAAAGTCTGCCGAGTCGGATATTTTCACTCGCGGATCTCGCACGGATGAGCTTTCCCGTGTTTCTGCAAGCCAGATTGAGCATGATTCGCCACGACCTTTCCGATAGATTCGAGGGAGTCACCGCCGAAAAACGGTGCGCAAGGGAGAGAGCCTTTCGTCGGACGAGCGCTGCGTGACCCGCATCGCTTCCCGTGAGAGGAAAAACGTCTTCCGCTCCCCGTCCCGCGCTTCGTTTTCGGAGATGTTCAAAAGGGGCAAAACGGGGTGTTTTCTCCCGAAACGCGGGGGTTCTTCCCGCCGCTTTTCATTCTGCCCGAATTTATTAACTATATTGTAGCATAAAACTTTTCCCGTTTCAAGACATTTTTCAAGTTTTTTTGCCAAAATCATTGCAAAAAGAAAAAAAGAATGCTATACTTATAGAAAATGAAGAGAAAATCAAACGTCATCCATTCATCGGAAAGGAAATGTCAGCCATGAGCGAAATGAAAAAGAATACGCACCTTCGCTTTTTGCATTGCAGCGATATCCACCTCGATACGCCCTTTTCGGGGCTCACGGCGGAGAAGAGCGACGAGCGCCGTCGCGCCCTGCGCGATTCCTTCATGCGCACGATGCAATACGTGCGCGACCGCGGGGTCAACGTCGTCTTGATCAGCGGCGACCTCTTTGACGTGCGCTTCGCGACGAATACGACGGCAGAGGTCCTGATCCGCGAGTTCCGCAATTGCCCCGATACCGTTTTCATCATCTCCCCGGGCAAGAGCGATTTTTACCGCAACAACCCCATCTATACCTCGGGACGCCTCCCCGCGAACGTCTATGTCTTTTCGGAGGATAAGCTCCAGCGCTTCGACTTCGAAAAATACAACGTCACGGTCTACGGTTGGGCATTCTGCGAGGAGACGCTCACCGAGAGCCCCCTCTACGAAAAGCATGTGGACGACCCCTCCCGCATCAACCTTGTCTGCGGCTATGCCGACCTTGACGGAACGATCGATTCCACCTGTTGCCCGATCTCCGAGAGCGATCTGAAGAAGTTCGGCGCCGATTATTACGCGCTCGGCTCCCGCCACGCCGCGGGCGATTTCGTGAAGCTCGGCGATTCCATTTACAGCTATTGCGGCTCGCTCGAGTGCACGGGCTTTGCCGAGCCGGGCATCGGCGGCGCGAATCTGATCGTCGTCGACCACAACGAGGGCGAGCTTTCCATCGATGTCAAGCGGCTGTCCTTCGGGCATCTCCGCTTCGTCACCGAGCAGATGGACATCACGGGTGTCGATACGGGCAACGAGATCATCAGCCGCATCAGCCGCCTCATCAGCGATAAGAAGTACGGCATGGATACCGCCCTTCGCGTCGAGCTGGTCGGCAACATCGCCCCCGATTTCATCGTGCAGAAGAACCTCGAGTCGGACGCTTTCGGGCTGTATTTCTTCGATCTCGTCGACAAGACGCTACCCCTCTACGGCACCGAGCATTTCGAGCGCGACATGACCGCCTCGGGCGAGGTCTATCGCAAGCTTCTGCCCCTCCTCGAGAGCGAGTCGGAGGAAGAGCGCCTCACCGCCGCCCGCGCCTTCCGCATCGCCCTCGCCGCCCTCGAAAACCGCGAAAGCGATCTTTGATCCTTCTCGAAGCGAAAGAGGTGTGAGTGTGGACGAAAAATTCAACGCGATATTAAGCATAGCACTCGTGCCGCAAACGATTGCCTTGATTGCGGAAAAAGAGGGCATCGGGGAACTTGCCGCCATGAATGCGTTCTATCGGTCAAAGGTCTACGATCGTTTGTCGCTGGAGGAAACAAAGCTGTGGCATTGCAGTCCGTTGACCATATATGAAATGTGGAAACATGAAAAGGAGACGGGAGAGCTTTTGTTCCCGGAAGAGACTGAATGAGCAAAGAATTGCCTTTTATCGTACTTTGCGTGGAGGAGTACAAGAACCGAAAAGGGATGTCGGCAAGTGAAGTGATGGATCTGTTCAACCGATATTCCGTGTGCGAGTATCTTCGCACGTACTACGACGCATTGCATACAATGGGAATGAATTATATGATCGACGACATCGATTCCTATATCGGGTCGCGGAAACCGGCATAACAAAGTAAGGTCGCGCGATCTGACGAAGAGACGGCGGAAAATGGCAAAAAGGACTGCCAAGTGAGGCAGTCCTTTTTGCTTATCGAAAACATGACCGATCACCGAAATCGTGATACCGTTACTTCTTTTTATCCTCGTTATCCTCGGTTTTCTTGTCGGGAGTCGGAAAGGTGTGATCTTCCACATACGCCATCATGCGGTTATGAAGCACCATATAGAAGAGTACGGCAAGCAGTTCTCCGATCGCACCCGACAGCGGGAAGATATCGCCGTCGCAGGTTTCTAACGTTATTACCAGTACCGCGCCGATCCACGCCGCGACGCACAAAACGATCGTTGCGATATGTTCGCGCAACCATTTTTTCTTAAAAAATGCCATTCTTTCTTTTTGTGTGAAAGCACTGTCGTTCAGCGCGGTGAGCAGGTTGTTGTCGGCGACTTTTTTGAAGTCTTCCGTGCCGAGCCGTTCTCCGCCGATCAGTTCGTTGATCGTCACACCGAATTCTTTGGACAGGAGTGACAGCATTTCAACATCGGGCATGTAGTTGCCGTTTTCCCAACGCGAAACGGTTTTGTTTGTGACACCGAGCCGCTCTCCGAGCTGCTCCTGCGTCATGCCTTTCTCTTTTCGCAAAGTAGCAATAAATTTTCCTATTTTTATCTGATCCATTTTACTCACCTCGAAGAAAATGATAGCACGTTTTTTGTAAAATGTCTTCCCCATAAACAGCGAATTTGTTCCCACGAATCACGAAATGCCGTTTTCGACCGAAATTATCATGGGAGGAGAGCTCCGAGGATCCGAATCTCGGGGGTTTCATACGAAGCGCATCGGGCGAAGATCCGAATGACCGTGGAAAGCGACGGGGGAGGTCAAAAAGATGTCCGATTGTTTTCCGTTTACGATGCGGGAAAATACTTTATGCGCCGTCCTCTTTCTCTTTCGCGAAACGATTCCCCGCAGGGCGGCTTGCCGCCCTGCGGGGTGCTTTTTGAATTCAGTGGGGGCAGGGGTGCGCGTCATTTTTTGTCCTTCTTTTTGGAAAACAGCGCTTTTACGTCCGTTTCGGCGAGCAGGACCGAGAGGAAGACTACGGCGCAGCCGACGATCTCGCGCGCCGTCATGCTCTCACCGAGGAAGACGGCGGCGCCGATGACGCCGAAGACCGACTCGAGAGAGAGGATCAGGGACGCGACGGCGGGCGGAGTGTCCCGTTGCCCGAGGATCTGCGCGGTGTAGGCAATGCCGCTCGCCCCGACGCCGAGGACGAGGATCGGGAACATGTTCTCCCCGATGAGGGGAAGGTCGAAGGGAGAACCGAGGATCAGGGCGAGGAGCGCCGAGAGCACGCCCGCCGTGAGAAACTGAATGCAGGAGAGACGCACGCCGTCGACCGAGGGGGAGAAGCGGTCGATCACCGTGATGTGAAGCGCGTAGAACGCCGCGCACCCGAGCAGGATCAGATCGGCAACGCCGATGCCGCTCTCTTTGTTGAAGCAGAGAAGAAACGAGCCGACGATGGCAAGCCCGACCGAGCACCAGACGCGCCCGCCTACGTGCCGTCCGAGAAAAATGCCGTACAGCGGAACGATGACCACGTAGAGCGCGCTGAGAAACGCCGCCTTTCCCGCCGTGGCGCCGGGGAACAGCTCCGAGCCGTTGATGCCGAGCTGCTGCGCGCCGTTCGCGAGGAAGAGAAGCGCCCCGCAAATGACGCCGCCGACAAGCTCCGATCGGGTAAAGTCAAGCCCGTGCTTTCCCGAGAAAAGCCGCCGTTCGCTCTTCGTCAGGAGGTCGAACAGCGGGATCATACAAAAGAGAAACAGGCTCGCCGTCAGGGCGCGCAACGCGTTGAGCACGAAGACGGGAAGCGCACCCGCACTTTTCTGTGCCGAGAAGGAAAGCCCCCAGATGAGCGCGGCGATAAACAGATAGACGGGCGATAGGATTTTTTTCATAGACTCCGTTCTCGGCATGACATGCGCCGAGTTCCTTTCCGAAAACACCTATATTATAATAGGAAACGCGAAAAAAGTCAAGACGTCCCTTTACAAGAGAGAAAAAATGTGATACAATAAAACGGAAAACGGGAAGGAGATTCACCATGCCGAGATCCGCGGGACATAAGGAAAAGCTCTTCGCTCTCTTTGAATATCTTTTGGACGAGACCGACGATACGCACGGCGTCACCATAGAGGAGATCCGCGCCCATCTCGCCTCGCGCGGCATCGGTGCCGAGCGCAAGGGGCTTTACGACGATTTCGCCGTGCTCTCGAACCTCGGGTTCCCCGTCGAGCGGATGCGCACAAGCCCGCCGCGCTATCGCCTTGCCGAACGGATCTTCACCCTCCCCGAGTTAAAAATGCTCGTTGACGCCATCCAAAGCTCGAGATTCATCCCGAAGGAAGAGTCCATCACCCTGATCCGAAAGCTCGAGCGCTTTGCGGGCAGACACCGTGCCGCCGAGCTGTCGCGTCAGGTCTATGTCGAGGGGCGCGTCAAGGCGACGGGCGAGTCCGCCATGCAGAACGTCGACCTTCTCCATACCGCCATCCGAGAGGGGATGAGGCTCTCCTTTTGCTACTACGAATACAACGCAAAAAAAGAAAAGGTCCTCCGCCACGGCGGAAAGCGCTATGAGGTCAGCCCCTATGCCATGGTGTGGAACAACGAAAATTATTACCTCATTGCCTTTGACGAAGAGGATAAGAAGATCAAGCACTTTCGCGTCGATAAGCTGACTGATGTCGAAATTTGTAAACAAAAGCGTACGATAACGCAGGAGCTTCTGCGATTCAACCCCGCCGACTACTCCGAGAAGACCTTCGGGATGTACGGCGGAAGAGAAGAACTCGTTACCCTTCGCTGTGCCGAGTCCCTCGCGGGCGTGATGATCGACCGCTTCGGAAATGCGCCCACCTTTTTCCCCGACGGGGAAGGATATTTCCGCGTCAGCCTGCGCGTCATGGTCAGCCCGAATTTTTATTCCTTCGTCCTCGGCTTCGGTACGCAGGTAGAGATCCTTTCTCCCGCCGACGTTAGGGAGGAATTCGTCCGTATCCTGACGGGCGTGCAGACGCTCTATGCGAAAGCGCCGAAAGAGAAAACCGAAACCACCGCAAAAGAAACCGCAACGAACGAAACCATAACGGACGAAACCATAACAACCGAACCCACCGCAGACAAAACCGCGGCAACCGAAACCGCCGCGAGCGAAACCGCCTCGAAAGGAGATCCCGAACCGTGAGCACCTACCGCCTCATTCTGTTTGACCTCGACGGCACGTTGACCGACCCCACCTCGGGGCTTGTCTCCTCCTTTGCCTACGCCCTCGATGCGATGGGGGTCGATTACGGCGAGAGGGAGAGTCTCACCCGCTTCATCGGACCGCCGCTGAAGGAGGAATGGATCCGCACCTTCGGCTTCTCGGAGGAGGAAGGGGAGCGCGCCCTGAATCTCTTCCGCGAGGTCTTCGCCGAGAGGGGCTGGTGCGATAACCGCATGTTCGACGGGATCCCCGCAATGCTCTCCTCTCTCCGAGAGGCGGGCAAAAAGATCGCCCTCGCTACCTCGAAGCCCGAGCTCTTCGCCGAGAAGATCCTCGCGCTCTTCGACATCCGCGACTTCTTCGATTTCGTCGGCGCCGCCACCCTCGATGGCTCGCGGGAGAAAAAGAGCGAGGTCATCGAGCACGTTCTCGCGCACTTTCCCGACATTCCCCGAGAGGAGACGATCCTCGTCGGCGACCGAAAATACGACGCCGAAGGCGCCCGCCTCTCGCATATCGCCTCTCTCGGTGTCTTCTACGGGTGCGGCAGCAGGGAGGAGCTTGCCGCCGCTCCCTTTACCGCCTACGCCGAAACGGTGGAGGATGTCGCACGCCGACTTATCTGAATTTCATTTTCAAAAACCCGCGTTTGCGGTTTTTTTGAATTATGTCGCGGGAGTACCCGCGCCGCCGTTTTCCGTGCCTGTACCGTTCGGCGAGGCGTCCGTCGTTCCGTTTCCTCCGTTCGCCGTACCTTCGCCCAACGCGTTGCCCGCGCTTCCGCCGTTCGCCGCACCTTCGCCCGACGCATTGCCTGTGTTTCCCTCTTCGGACGCCGCCGTACCGCCGTTTTGCGCGCCTTCCGCCTGCGGTGCCGTGCCGCCTTCGTTTGCTCCCTCGGGCGTCGTCGTACCTCCTTCGGGCGGTGTTTCCGTGCTCGGAGTGTTTTCGGGCGGGATCGTCATGGGCGGCTTTCCACCGTTCCCCGCACCCGCGTCCGAAAGGAGCGCCGTACCGTTGTACACCCCGTCGAAGCAGTCGTCCGAGGAAGGGGACTGAAATCTTACCCCGAGGATCTTGATATAGCGCGCATAGTCGTATTCATAGGTGGAGAGCGGGCGCTCGTACGCGTCGTTCGTCTGCGCCGCGATCAGCGGATCCTCGTCCTCGAACCCTACGACAAGCACGGTGTGATAATATCCCTCCGCCTCTCTGCCGAGCTGAATGACGTCCCCGATCTCGAGACGGTCGAGCCCGACCTCCTCGCCGAACGGCCCCTCTCCCGTGTTTCCCGTGATGAAGTTATAAAAATAGTCCACCCCCGCCCAAGAGGCGGAGCGCTCGTTCAAAGAAATGTAGTACCAACCGTAGATCGGCTTGTAATTCATGCGGCAGGAGCCGGCGTAGACCGCCTGCGAGACGAAATTCGTGCAGTTGCCCCCGATTCCGCGGAAGTTGGCAAACAGGGGATTTTGCGAGAACGCCCATTTTTTCGCATAGGCGACGGCGCGCTCTCTGTCATAGGGCTTTGTGACAAGCATGGTATCTCTCCTTTCCGAGACCTTCCTCCACAGTCTATGAAAACCCCTCGCTCGGGGTGAACGAGAGCCGAGAGAAACCTCCGAAAAGCCGAGCGCCCCCGCTTCACGAGGGGCGCGCCCATCGCCCCCAAAAAAGCACGTTCCCCTCACAAAGTCACGTCGGACACACCGGAAAGCCCGTCGCCTCCGCCGTAGGGGGGAATGGCGCCCCCTCTCGCCTCTGAATAAGCCCCCTCTCCCTTCACGAAAAAAACGTATGGATCAAGATAATTCTTAATTCATAATTCATAATTCTTAATTTTCCTCTCTTGCTTTTTCTCTTCGATTGCTATATAATAAAGGGTACGAGATCCGAGGGGGGACCCTTCGGAAGAAAAAACGAACGGAGGGAAAGAAAATGGCATACGATGCCTGTATGATGCGCGCCGTCCTCACCGAGATCGAACGGGACTATACCGACGCACGGGTGGAAAAGGTGCTCGAACCGCAGGGGGACGAGCTTGACCTCATCCTCCACGCGAAGCGCACCTCCCGCCGCCTGATCCTCAACGTCGGACCGAACGCCCCGCGGATGCAGCTCTCCGATATGACGAAGGAAAATCCCCTGAAAGCGCCGATGTTCTGTATGCAGATGCGAAAGCACCTTGCGGGCGCCCGCCTGCTCGGGGTGGAGCAACCGAACTTCGACCGCATTGCCGTCTTCCGCTTTTCGGCATACGACGAGATGGGCTTCGCTTCCGAGTGCCGCCTCATCTGCGAGATCATGGGCAAATACGCGAACCTCATCCTCACCGACAAGGAAGGGAAGATCCTCGGCGCCATGAAGCTCGTCGACTTTTCGGCGAGTACGGTGAGGCAGGTCCTCCCCGGGATGCGCTATACTCTGCCCGCCGATACGGGGAAGCGCTCTCCCCTCGATGCCGACCGCGCCTTCCTTACGCAGAAGCTCGCCGAATTCCCGCGGGAGAAGACCGTCGAGAAATTCATCACCTCCACCCTCGGCGGTGTCGCGACGCAGATCGCGCACGAACTCTGCTACCGCGCCACGGGCGGTATCGATACGCCTCTCGCCGATGCGGATGCCGAAGCCCTGCTCGATACCCTCGACGCGTGGCGTGACCTGCTTTTGTCGAACGACTACCTTCCCACCGTCGCTTCCTTGCCCGACGGTACGCCGAAGGACACGTCCTACATGGACATCACCTATCTCGGAGATGCCGTCACCGTGACGCATTATCCCGACCTCGCCGCCATGTTCGACGCCTTCTACGAGGAGCGGGACAGAGTGGAAAAGCTTCACCGCCGCGGCAGAGACCTTCTGACCCTTCTCTCGAACGCCGAGACACGCACGGAGAAGAAGCTCGCCCTCCAGCGCGAAGCCCTGCTCGAAAGCGAGAACGCCGAAGAGTATAAAAAATTCGGCGACCTTATTACCGCCAATATTTATAAGATCCGCCGCGGGATGCCCTCCGTCACCGTCGTCGATTACACGGACGAAGCCATGCCCGAGGTCGAGATCCCCCTCGATACCCGTCTGACCCCCGCGCAGAACGCGCAGAAAATGTATAAGCTCTATACCAAGGAAAAGCACGCGAAGGAGCATCTGACCGCCTGCATCGCCGAGTGGGAGAGGGAGCTTTCCTACCTCGCCACCGTCAGGGAATTCCTCATGCGCGCGGAGAGCGAGGACGAGCTCGCCGAGATCCGTGACGAGCTGTATAAGAGCGGCTACGCCTCCCGCATGAAGGGGTACACCCCGCCGCGCACCCTGCGCACGAAGCCGACGGAATTCTATACGTCGGGCGGCTACCGCGTTCTCGTCGGGCGCAACAATCTGCAAAACGACCGTCTTACCTTCAAGACGGCGGAGAAGGGGGATCTCTGGTTCCACGTCAAGGATCTGCCCGGCTCTCACGTGATCCTCTTCTGCGGCGGAGAGGAACCCTCCGAGGCGGACTATACCGAGGCGGCGTCCGCCGCCGCGTATTATTCCAAGGCGACGGGAGAGCTCGTCCCCGTCGATTATACCCGCGTGAAAAATGTCAAAAAGCCCGTCGGCGCAAAGCCGGGCTACGTCACCTACAAGACAAACTACACCGCTTTCGTCAAACCGATAAAACCGACAAACTCCGACAGAAAATAACAAATTTGCAAAGAATTCTTTGCAATAAAGGAAGAAGAACATGGTAGACCTGATCCAATTGCATCAATATTTCATCCTCGAGCATCTGAAAGAAGGGGACACCGCCGTCGACTTTACGATGGGCAACGGCGGAGATACTCTCTTTCTCTCCCGCACCGTCGGAGAGAGCGGGAAGGTCTATGCCTTCGACATTCAGGAGGAGGCGCTCACCTCGACCCGCGCACACCTCGAGGCGGAGGGCGCTCCGAAGAACTATACCCTCATCCACGCCTCCCATCACCTCGTGAAGGACTACGTAAAAGAGCCGATCAAGGCGGGGATGTTCAACCTCGGCTACCTCCCCCGCAGCGGAAAGAAATCTGTCACGACCCTTCGCGAGACCACCTTTCCCGCGGTCGAGGCGGGCATCGAGCTTCTCGCCCCCGACGGCGTGCTTCTCGTCGCCGTCTATCCGGGGCACGAGGAGGGGAGACTCGAGGGGGAAATGCTCCGCGAGTATCTCTCGGGGCTGAACCGTTTCCGCCTTTGCGCCTCCGAATTCCGCATTCTCAATTCGCCGACCTGTCCCTACTTCTTCCTCGTCGAGAAGAAGGCGGAGTGACGGGATGGACGCCATGGCAAGATTTGCAATACCGATGGCAATTTTTGCAATTTACGACCATCTTTGGATATAGTATAATGAATATATAAAAAACAAAGGAGCTTTCCTGCGATGGAAAATCAGATGTTAAAAGAACTCTATGAAATCGGGCTCATCCCCGTCATCAAGATCGAGGATCCCGCGGACGCCGTTCCGCTGGCGAAGGCGCTGATCGACGGCGGACTTCCCGCGGCGGAGATCACCTTCCGCACGAAATGCGCGGCGGAAGCGATCCGCAATATTACGAAAGCCTATCCCGAGATGCTCGTCGGCGCGGGCACCGTCCTGACGACGGAGCAGGTGGACGCCGCGATCGCCGCGGGGTCGAAATTCCTCGTCTCCCCCGGTCTGAATCCGAAGGTCACGGCTTACGCACTCTCGAAGGGCATCACCATGCTCCCCGGTTGCTCGAATCCCTCGGACATCGAGGCGGCGCTCGAGCTCGGGCTCACCACCGTAAAATTCTTCCCGGCGGAAGCGGCGGGCGGACTCAAAATGCTGAAGGCGATGGCGGCTCCCTACGGACAGCTGAATTTTATGCCCACGGGCGGCATCAACGCGGACAATCTGCTCGATTACCTGAAATTCGGGAAGATCATCGCCTGCGGCGGCTCCTTCATGGTGAAGGACGACCTCGTAAAGGAGAAGAAGTGGGACGAGATCACCGCCCTGACGAAGAATGCGGTCAAGACCATGCTCGGTCTGGAATTCGTCCATATGGGCATCAACAACGAGAACGCGGAGGAAGCGACAAAGAGCGCGAAGCTCTTCGAGCTGATGTTCGGCCTTCCCGTGAAGGAAGGCTCGAAATCCCTCTTTGCGGGCGACGCCTTTGAATTCATGAAGCAGAAGGGCCCCGGCACGCACGGACATATCGCGATCCGCACGAACTTCGTCGATCGCGCCATGGCGTACTTCAAGCGCATGGGCTTCGCCTTCGACGAGAGCACCGTCACCTACGACGAGAAAACGGGCAAGCCGAAATTCGTCTACTTCAAGGACGAGATCGCGGGCTTCGCGATCCATCTGCTCGCGAAATAAGCCGAAGAAAGCAAGGATCGCCGCACCACCCCTCGCGGCGATCTTTTTCTTTTTCGGAAAGATCCGCCTTCGACAAAAAACTGTTGCTTTTTTCGGGACGGTGTGCTAAAATATAAAAAAAGAAGTATAAAAGGACTGTGTCAAACGGAGGAATCTATGTTTTTCGACGAAAAGCATAACAAGATCGTGTCCGACACCCTCTCGGGAAAGTTTCGGGCGGCGGCGGAAGAGGATCTTCTGCCGAAGCTCAGAGAGGTGTACGGCGAAATGCTCTCGGGCGTTTCGATGTATGAGGATTACATAGCGGACGATTTTTCGTCGGGCGGCTTCTGGTATTACCCGATGACCCTGCAATACAGGGAAGGCTACGCCACCGCATGGGTGCGCTACCCCTATACCGTCGGCAGTAAGGATTTTGCCGGCTCTCCCTATGCCTACGTCGGAGCGAAGCCCCTGACCTTTACACTCGTTTCCGAGTCGGACGTGCCCGAGCGGATGCTCCGCGCCCTCGCGGGCAGGCGCGTCTCGGCGCCGAAGGGTGCCGTCACCGTGCGCGTCGAGACGACGGCGGAGGATCCTCTTCTGCTCGTCGGCAAGTATTCGCAGAGCTTTCTCGACGAGATGGCGCTCCAGCTTACCGACGAGATCGAGCGGAAGATGTCGGTGCGCGGCATCGCGGACTCGAACATCGTGCTGACGATGGTCTTCGCCCCCGGCACGTATATGGAGCATACCTCGGAAAATCAGACCTACCGCCGTCTTCTCATGTCGGAGGGCGGACGGTCGGTCAAGGATTTCTGGATCCGTTGGCGCAAGGTCGACGGAGAGGGTGCCTTCTCGGTCAGCAGTACCGTCGATGCGGGAAGCATCGCGTTCTCGATCGGAGAGGACGTTCCGCAGAAGATCCGCGAGAAGGAATACCGCTATCTCACACGGCAGGACGTCAATAAATACCGCTTCGCCATGGGACGCAGAAACGTCACCGAATGGCGGGAGATCATCAAGCGCGCCGTGAAGCGCGGCGACTTTGTCCGCGTTACCGAGGAAGAAAAGATCAGCGAGGGGGACGCCGAGGTCAGACGGAAACTCACCGAGATCCTCGGGGAGGACACGCTTCCCTATACGCCGAGCGAGAATACGCCCGCGCACGCCCCCGAAAACGAAGAATTCGAGCGCGCGATGCGCCTTGCCCGCACTCTCCTTTCTTCCGACGCGGAGGAAAAAGAGAAGACGGAGGCAGAGGCGCCCGCCGCGAGCACGGTGCCCGAGGAAGAGGAGCTTCCCGAAGAAACGTCGGAAGCCGCACCCGAAAAGGAAGAGGAACCCGAGAGGGAAGAGGCTCCCGCGGAAGAAGCACCCGAAACGGCGCAGGACGCCGCGGAGGAGGCAGTAGCCGAGCCCGTGCCCGCCGTGATCGAAACGCCCACCTTCACCATCGAAAAGAAGCGGGTGACGGGGGACATCGCGGATCCCGTGATCCCCACCTATGTGGTCGAAGACAATACCGTCCTCCCGCATGAATTCGAGGAGGAACGCCGCCGCGCCGAAGAGGAGAACGCACGCCTTCGCGAGGAGGCGGAAGCACTTCGAGCCGAGAAGGCAAGGCTGGAGGAAGCCACCCGCCGCGCCGAGGCGGAAGCCGCGGAACGCGCCCGTCTCGCCCGTGAGGCGGAGACGCTTCGGAACGAGAAGGCGGCGCTCGAGGCGAAGGCACAGCGCTCCGCCCTTGAGGAGGAAGAAGAGCGCAATCGGATGCGTCGCGAGATCAAGAATCAGATGCGTCTCGAGTTCGAGGCGAGAGAGAGGGAGCGCGCCGCGGAAGAGGCGAGACTCGCCCTCCTTCGTGCGAGAAAGCTCGAGGAGATCCGCCTCGCCGAGGAGCAGAAGCGCGCGGAAGAAGAAAAACGCGCCGAGGAAGCCCGCCGCCTTGCGGAAGAGGCGAAGCGCAAGGAAGAAGAGCGCGCCGCCGAGGAGGCAAGACTGGCGGAGGAAGCCCGCCTTGCCGAAGAAGCGAGACTCGCGGAGGAAGCGAAGCGCGCAGAGGAAGAAAGACTCGCAGAGGAGGCACGCCTTGCCGAAGAAGCCCGTAAGGCAGAAGAAGCAAGACGCGCCGAGGAAGCCCGCAAAGCCGAGGAAGCGAGACTTGCCGAAGAGGCACGCCGTGCGGAAGAAGCGAGACGTGCGGAGGAAGCAAGGCTCGCCGAAGAAGCGCGCCGCGCGGAGGAAGAACGTCGCGCCAAGGATGCCGCCCTCGCCGAGCAGGTTCGTCTCGCCGCAGAAGAGGCGAGACGCGCCGCGGAGGAAGCCCGCCTTGCCGCCGAGGAGGCGAAACGCGCCGAAGAGGCACGCCGTGCCGCGGAAGAACGCCGCGTTGCGGAAGCCCGCAGAGCGGAAGAGCTTCGCCGCATGGAGGACGCCCGCCGCGCGGAGGAAAAGCGCCGCGCCGAAGAGGCGGCACGCCGTGCGGAAGAAGCGAGACTTGCCGAAGATGCGCGCAGAGCAGAGGAAGCGAAGCTCGCGGAGGAAGCCCGTCTCGCCGCCGAAGCCGAAGCGAAGAAGGCAAGCTATACCTACTCTTCGCGCATGGTACACCTGTTGTTCCGCCATCCCGTCGACCCGAACGTGACCGAGACCATCCGTGACATCATGATCGAGACCGTTCACTATTTCGGAAAGGACGACGCCGACATCGCGGTCAAGGCGAGCCTGCCGAGCGAGGATGCCGTCGACCTCTTCTTCGTGAAATTCCCCGATCGGGAGGAAGAGCTTCTCCTGAACATCATCAAGGTCCTCGGAAAGAAAAACCTCGGCATTGCCAAGGTCATTCTCGAATGATCAAAAGCAAAAAAGCATCCGCCCGCCCTTGAACTGCCCCCGTAAAAAACGGGCATTGAAATAAAAAGCCTCTTGATGAAGAAGAATTAAGAATTATGAATTATGAATTAAGAATTGGTCTTAATTCTTGCGTTGGACTGTTGAGGTAGGGGTGTTTTTGAAAGTGCTTTTTTTGGAGTGCTTTTTTGTGCGTTGACGGGAGGATGTGCGCCTTCTAAGCCTTCTCCTGCGGGAGAAGGCTTAGATACGTTGTTTTTCTTTGACTTTTGGTTTCCTTTCTCTCGACGATTGAAGAAAAGTTGTTTTTGGCTTTCGTTTTTTCTCTAAAAGCTCCCCCTCTAAAAATTAAAAAGATTCGCCCCCGAGGCTTTTGGCTTCGGGGGCGATTTTTTAGGTTGCGATTTTTGGGGTACGATTGTGGTTTATTCCGACACAAAGATGTCGTCAAAGCCGAAGGCGGATTCGTGATTCGGATCGTCCCACAGGCCTTGCGGGCTGCTTGTCAGAATGACATCCTTCGTTTCGAGAAGGAGAAGTTCGAGCTCTGCTTTCGTATACTGTTTCATGTTCGTTTTTCTCCTTTCTTTAGTTGCCCTGTGCTTCGAGGTAGGCTTTCGCCGCGCACACGTAGTTATAAAGTGCTTTCGCGTACTCGGGAATCGTCGTGTAGCCCTTCATGTATGCGCCGAGGCTGTACTCGAAGGACACGCCGTCGAGCTCTACCGTCATGGTGTCGTTGTACTTCGAGACGTGGATGTCATCGACGATGATGTAGGGTTTGCTTCCTTCGACAGTGGTGACATCGTAGGACTTCGTTACACCGTTGATCGATACCTCCACGGTTGCGGCGGTTGCGTACTTGGTGCTATCGAGGTAGAAGATGAAGCCCGGGGTGCTCGCGAGTTTGAGCGATGCGTCCGTGATATTGCCCTTGACGGGAGTCGGTGCGGTTCCGTCCCACTCTTCGCGCTCGTAGTTCAGGCTCTGCTTGTAGTAGTCCAAGCCCTTTCTGATCGCTTTGAGTCCGTCGGAGTCTGCGTCTTTGCCACCGAGATCGGGGTCTATCGACATCTCGTAGACGTAATCGAGAAGTGCCATGACGAGGTTTTTTCCTGCTGCGCTTTCCGTCGATGCGAGAACCGAGGCGGCGTACTTCGAAAGGGAGGTATTCACCGTGTAGGTTGCCGTCGTTTCGCCGTTTTCGAGAATTACCTCGAGGGTGAATGCTTCGGAGAGGTTCTTCGGAGAGATGTCGGAAATCGGGAAGTAGTAGTAACCGCTCTTTTCGTCGGCTTCGGTGAAGTAGTGGGAAACGTTGTTATATTTCACGCCCTTGATGAAGCCGTCATTCTTGAAGTAGAGGTTGAAGGTGATGTTTGCGTAGAGGGTGAGGTTGCCTGTGATCTTCGACTCGGTGGTCTTGAGCTTTGCGGGGTACTCGGTAGCGGCGGCGATGCCTTCCGTTGCCGCAACGTACCAATAGTAGGTGCCGAATACATCCGCACGATAGGTGGGCTTCGAGCCTGCGAGCCAACGCTCTTCTACCTCACTGCCGTCGTACTTGAAGGTTGCGAGATAGGAGCTGCTCTCATCATCCTCAAGACTATAGGACACGGGAGAGCTCGTCTTGCCTTCAAGATACGCGTCGTTGATGCGGACGAGCGTCTTGTCGACAGCGGCGCCTTCCGCTACCGCCATAAACTTCGGAGAGTTCGAGATCTTATAGGCGAGGGTCGTGATATTGCCGTCCGACTTGGGAAGGGTAAAACCGTAGAAATTACCGCCCTTGATCGTTACCGTCAGAGAAGTAACCTTGCCGCCGTTCGACACCAATCCATGGAAGAGAGGGACATTTGTTCGATTCGTATAGAAATTGCAATTCTCAAGTGTCACGTTCGTCTTGTCCTCAATAGTGGGGCGGAAGACACCGTGACCGTCAGTCTCCCCTTCGAGATTGATAAGGAATGTCGCGTTCTTGATGACGGGCGCAACACTTGATTGGAGGTAGAACAGAGTTGCTCTATTCCCTTTGGTACGGGAATAGGTGCCGCCGTCAATGGTCAGACTATTCGACATCACATATCCGACCAACATATCGCTGATCGAGAAATTGCTGCCGGGATACTCTCCGTATGCACCGATGGTCACACTTCCGCCACCGGTGACCGCGATAAAGTGTCTATCTGCGCCGGAGCCTGTCACGCCTCCGCCCGGTTGCGACGAATATACATACACGGCGCCGTTCGCAAGGAAGAGATAAGTAGGGGGGGCCGTCACGGTCAGGCGATATCCGTTGAAGTCAAGCTTAAACGTCTTGTCCTTCACGAGTGTTGCGTTGTTGCTTTCATTATATGTTAGATTTTTATAGAGAACCACCTCGGTCGACTCGGTCAGTTTATCCATCGCGGTCATAAAGGCGGCGCCGTCCGTTGCATCGTCCTCTGTGGAATCGACGTAGGTCTCGGTTCCGTCCTCTGCAATAAAGGCAACGGCGATCGTCTTCTGCACAGATGTGGTTTTTGCGATAAGAGTCGTACCGGCGGCGACGGTCTCCGGAATTTTGCCGTCCGTACAGACGGTGGTACCGCCCTCGTCCGTCAGGGTGAGTCCGGTCACAATTGTCGCGATGTTGCCTTCGCGGTGAGACAATCCGCTTGTCGGCACGGTGGCACCGATCTTCCACACGGTCGTTACACCGTCTTCGGTGGTGACATTCACGGTTTTGCTTTCATTGACCGCTGTGTAAAGGGTCGTATATGGATACGACGTTTCCGTTCCGCTCACGGTCACCTTTATGGTGTCGGATGTCGCATCGGTGCGCGCAACGGCGAGCCCGTCGCCTTTGGTCAGCGTCGCGTTCACGTGGCTCATGGTCACACCTTCACCGAGGGTAATCGGGAATTCGCCACCATAGGTATTAGAGAGCTCCGCCGTCGAAACAATGACGGTGTTCTTCAGAGTAACTCCTTTTGCGTTTGCCGTGTTACAATTTCCATGTCTATTGACAAGCAAGTAGTCGGTTCCGGTTTTGTACGTGGTATAAATCCGAGATCCTTCGACGCTGACAGTATTGCCGGTATGATTGGTTCTCAAACCGAACAACGCCATCCGCGTTATAACAAAATCACAATTTTTGATCTCTGCGGTGATAGAGTAACCGTTCACCTGAACGCAACCGCTGCTACTTCCGCTGATGTTTTTATAAATAATGCCGTCGATGACCGCCTTCAACGTATTTGTGTTCCGCAGGTTGATCAAAGCGGTTCCTGCTATTGTCAGATTTCCTTTATAAGGATTTGTGTCACCACCGTTCGGGGCGCGACCTATGGTCAGGTTTCCTTTCGCCTGGAAGATAAAGCCGTCGTTCAGAGCATTCCCCTCGGTGACAATCTGTGCGCCGGGGACGGAAGAGTAGATAAATACTCCGGCGCCGGTACATTCGGTCGACGATACGATATTCCCCGAAGACTTCATTGTTATGGTTTTGCCGTTGAGGTCAAGCTCGGTGCCATCCTTGGTAAAAGTCAAGGCAGTCGTCGTATCAAACGTGTAGTCCTGATAGAGTGTGATCTTCGCAGCGGAGGTCATTCCGTTGACATATTCCACGAGATCTGCATAGGTCGTCTTGTCCTCGTGGTTGGTGGTCTCACCGTTTACGGTGACTCCGAAGCCCGCCGTCGTATCCGTCGCCGATGCCGTCACGGCAAGAATGCCGCAAAGCAATGCAAGAGTGAACAGCAGGATGAGAAGTTTGCTTTTTGCTTTCATGGGTTTCTCCTTTTTTGTTTGTTTTTTTAGATTTGCATCAGGGGTGGTCGTTCCGAGGTTTGCACAGACGCGGATGTTATTTCCCGATCCTCCTCCCACAGGATCCGTCCATACAAATGCC
>CAVEOF010000016.1:0-34902 GCA_963617165.1 Coriobacteriaceae bacterium
TGGCGAACTTTTTCAATGAGCCTTTAGGCTCTGCAAGTATTTTGCCCTTGAAGGGTCAGTGCATACCACGCGTTTCACGCGTGGTTTTGATTTTGCAAAGATTTCTTTTCAATTCACGCATTTTCAACCTGATGCAAAAACAATTCGAGAACACGAACAAGATCTACAATATCTTTTCCCCTGCTCTTAAATAGAATTTTTGATAATGCTTCTCGACGATAATTGACATAAGTAAAGAGATATGTTAAAATAGAATCGGTAGAAATTATTGAATAGATAAGCAGGAGATGGCTATGACTTATTTCATGAGCGACATTCACGGAGAATATCGATTGTTTCTTTTTCTAATGGGAAAAATCGGTTTTTCAGAGAAGGATACACTGTATATTTGCGGAGATATTATAGAGAAAGGTCCGGATTCGGTTCGGCTCGCAAAAGAATTGCAAGCGCACAATAATATTCATGTAGTTCGCGGCAACCATGAGGACGATTTTGTTCGTTACTATCGTCACTTGATGGAAGAGTCAGACGGGAAAGATCATTATGTATCCGTTTTAGAGGAGCTACGGAATTATCTCGGTGGGGAGGACGGACAGCTTTTGGATTGGGAAACTGTCGATTGGCTGGAAAATTTACCGTTTTACATAGAAACAGAGGATTTCCTTTGCGTTCATGCCGGCGTTCCGCTCGATGATAACGGGCGCATACCGCCACTGGATACCATCATGGAAGAAGAATTTCTTTATAACAGACGCTTTAAGAGCCCGGATGTCTTGCCGGTAGATGAAAAATGTGTTTTCTATGGGCATACTTCATCGATGAGCGTGTTTCCCGACGCACGGATCGTTGAGTATACACGAGGCGAAGATCGACCGACAAGTATTCACGATTATATCAAGGTGCATTTGGACACAGGTACTTTTACTTCCGGAGTTTTGGGGTGCTTCTGCCTCGATACCTGTCAATCCTTTTTCGTAAGTAAACACGAGTTGTCAAGTCAGAAGCGTATAGAGGAAAAGAATAGGATAGGATCGCCAAAAGATCAAGAGTAATCCGGCGGAATTATTCCGCCGGATCACCTATTTGAATCTTATATTTGTATAGAGTGATTTTGAGATTAGCTTTTGTAAGATAACTTTTCTGATATTCTATGCGTCTTTCGAGAGACAAAACTCTTGAAACTGTTTTAAGGCGTTAATGACAGCACGGTGTGATTTGTTTCCTAAGTCCTCTTTTTTGCCACCGATGTCATATTGAGAGACGATAGCCCCGATGTTTTGCGCAAGGGTTGTCCATGTGTAGCCTTCATTTTTGCATACCCAGTCAATTCGGCTGCAGTAATCCTGCACGGTGCTTTTATTTCCGGAAGGGGTGACTTTACGATATCCCTTCTTAATCAAGTAACTTTCAAATCTAGTTTTCATTATGTACTCCCTTGACTTTTGATAGTTAGGATCGGGTTTCGTGCATGAATTCCGCATATAGTTTGACTGCGGCTTTCAATGTAGCGCTTCCATCGTAAAGATTGCCTTTGATTTCAATTTTATGGAGAGAGGGTGCCCCAATTTTTTCCGCTTTTTTTGAATAGCTTAAAACGATGAGTAATCCCTCGCAGCCGTCGACACTGTACTGTTTGTCAAGATCGTAAATCTGATCGACGCGGTTACAGTTACCTACTCTTGAGCGGATTGCGTCTTCCGCCATGTGTTTTTCTTGGCGGAGCCAGTTTGCAAATTCGGTGGATTTCATTTATTTTCTCCTTTTAATTTAATTTACATAATACTCTTGTAGGGTGTCAAGGCAGATACAACCGAGAGGATTTCCGAAGACCGCACCACAGTCAATAGCAATATGGTGATTTGACCGATAAATCCGCCCGACGCTTTTTGCATCAATCATTCCGGTAGGAGTGTGCCCCGTGATAAAAACGGTTTCGGAATCGTATACCATATCGTAATCTGGCTCTCCCGTAATGAAATCAAGGGATGTGCAATTCGCAAAATGATCATATTCGGGCAAGGTGTGCGAGAGATGAAATTTTTGCCCGCCAACCTCTATCCTCGTTTTGAAGGGCGCACTGCGGATCAGATCTAAAACTATGGCGCGGTTTTCCGGAGACAATTTTTTGTATCCCTGATAAGTCGGATGTCCACCGTTGTCGGAAAACCAAGAAATAAACTCTCTGTCAATGTCCTTCCGGGAGATTTTTTCGGGCAAAGGATGCCCGATCCATTGCAGAAGCGATGCCGCGAGAAATTCGTGGTTTCCCATGAGCAATTTGACATTCGGGCGTTTTGCAATGTCTGTTAGGATTTCTATTCCGTATGCACCTCGATCGACGCAGTCTCCGAGCACATAAAGTGTGTCATTTTCGGAAAAAGAGATTGTCTCCATCATCTGTCGATACTTTCGGTAACAGCCATGCGGGTCGGAAATGCAATAAATCATAAATTACTTGTTTTCCTTTCGCTTTGACGAAAATTCGGAGTAGTGGCAAAACGATTTATTTTGTTGGTTGTTTTATTATAACTTGAGGAAATAGCAAGTGTCTAAGAATCGTTGCTGATTTTAGTAGGGGATATTTGTCACGAAGAAGCGCCCCAACGGCATACCGCTTCGCCGATCGGTATAAGATGCATCTTTGTATTTAATTTGAAGATCGATTAGTTCCGGCTTGTCGAAGCGAAAGATGAAGTCATGGTCCGTTAAACTGTTTGCCGGGATTTGAAGGATGTGGAGTTCTTTCTTTTCATTGTCGTTGAGGATCAGTGTCCAGTCTTGCATAAGATATTTTTTTGGCGGGTTACACCAAAAAATGTCGGCACCTCTATTTTTGCTCGCCAAAGTGAAAGCTTCGGAAACCGAAACGCCGTGATCTCTACATAAGCGCGTAGCGACTGTTCTCGTTACCTTCATATCTTTCATATTTTGAAGAGAAGGTGGCGGTGTTATTTCCTTTCCTCCGGGAAGCAAGAAGGCAATGCCCCCGTCTCTTGCGATTTTCGTGAAGCACATTGTGGCGGCAATTTCCGCGTTGATACCGACTTCTTTTAAGTAGGGAAGTGCTGCATTGAGCAGATCATCAGCAATTTCAAGTTTCATAAGATGAAAGCTCCTTTATTTTGATTTCGCCTTCATCATAGCACAAGAAATTTGAGTTGTTAATAGATTTTCTTAAAAAACTAAAAATTCTTTAAAGTTAATTTGGAGAGATGCGGAGTGGCAAAAGTAGATTTTGAATGTGAAAAATCGCAGGTGGATATTTATTATATCGGAAAGAATAAACATCGTCACACATTCTCTATTTATATCGATGATTTTTACGGAAAAGAATTCTTTTGTAATCGCGTGGTACCGAAATACAAGGAGTGCCCGTCAGAAATACATTTGATCCACAATCTCGATATGGTTCGATGCCCGTACTGTCAGAGCAATGAAAAGAAAATACAGAAATCGAATGAAAGGAAAGTATTGGATCTTTTTAATTTGGAGGATAGTGACGGTGAAATCGGCGAATTGGATACTTTCGATCAAAGTCTTGTTGTCTTGAAAGTTTTTTATCAGAATAACACCTACCGATGTAAAAATCCCTCGTGTCACTCATTGTATCGGGTGAAATGTTCGTTTCTTTCCGATAAAGAAAAATCGCCGTTTTCCAAAAGAGCGATTTCTTTTATTCGTGATCGGGTGGAAGAAGGGGTATCGGTATATATAATATGCGAAAAAATGAAAGCTTATGGTGCAAGAGACATTTCGCGGGCAACAGTATATAGTATATTGGAAGAAGAGCAAGGAAAGGATCACGGACAATTGCTTTCGGATTATGACTTGGATGAAAATAAAAATATACTTTTGATGATCAGTGACGGTTTTTAACGATGATAAGGCAAAAAAGTCAGGAGGCGGAATCAAACAATTCTGCCCCCTGACTTTTTTGATAGAATATTTTCGTTTTATGCTTTCCCGATCTGCCAGCCCTCGGCGCGTTCACGGATCTCGGTGAAGCGGCGGTAGATGCCTTCCTTTGCGAGGAGCTCCTCGTGCGTGCCGCTCTCGGCGATGCGCCCGTCGTCGACGACGAGGATCTGATCCGCCTCGCGGATGGTGGCGAGACGGTGCGCGATGGTGATGACGGTCTTCCCGCGTGTCAGCTCGGTGATTGCCGACTGGATCAGGTGTTCGTTTTCGGGGTCGATGCCCGCGGTGGCTTCGTCGAGGATGATGATCGGCGCGTTTTTCAGGATCGCGCGGGCGATGGAGACGCGCTGACGTTCGCCGCCCGAGAGGGTGCCGCCGCCTTCGCCCACCACGGTGTCATATCCGTTCGGGAGCGCCATGATGAAATCGTGGCAACGCGCTTTTTTCGCGGCTTCGATCATCTCCTCCTCGGTGGCATCCGGCTTGCCGAAGCAGATGTTCGCACGCAGGGTGTCGTGGAAGAGATAGACGTTCTGAAAGACCATCGAAAGGTTTGCGAGCAGGCTGTCGCAGGTGAATTCGCGCAGATCGTGCCCGCCGAGACGGATGCTCCCCTCGTCGGGATCGTAAAAGCGTGCGAGCAGGGAGCAGATCGTGCTCTTGCCCGAGCCGGAGGGTCCGACGATGGCGGTCGAGCTCCCCTCGGGGATGCGGAAGGACACGTCGTTCAGCACGCGGCGGCTGTCGTAGCCGAAGCTCACGTGCTCGAATTCGATGTCGTGGTGCTCGGGGACGATCTCCTTGCCGTCGGCGTCGATGAAGTGATTTTCTTTCAGCGCGTCGAGACGGTCCATCGCGTCGTCGATGACGCCGAGGGTGTGTGCGCTGTCGCTGATGGGCTCGAGACTCGCGAAAATGCTGAACGAGAAGAAGACGAACATCAGCATGACGGAGAATTCCATCTGCCCCGCAAGGCACATGAGCGCCGCCGCCAGCGCCAGCCCGACCGAGCCGCACTTGAGCGCGAGAAGGTGAAGGGCGTTGCCGGGGAGATAGCCCCATTCGATTTTCAAGTGCACGTTTTTGCTGTCCTCGACGGCACGGGTGAGGGAATCGAGCGCCGCGCCGTCCTTGCCGAAGGACTTTACCACGGCGAGCCCGCGCGCGTATTCAATGGCGGCACCCGTCAGATCACGGTTCGCCTGCGCTTCCTTCGGCGCGTTTTTCCGTCCGTAATGCGAGACGAGAAGCAGTGCCGCGAAGGACAGCCCCGCCGCGAGCAGTGCGACGAGCGCCGTCAGCGGGCTGAAAACGAGAAGCGCGAGGAAAATGACAAAGCAGTTTAAGTATCCGCCGACGAAGTTGTCGATCATGCGGATGCCCATGCCCTCGAGGGTGCCGAGTCCCGTCGTGATCGAGTTTAGGATGTTTCCCGTGCTTACCTTATCGAAGTAGCCGAGGGACACCCGCTTCGACGCGTCGCCGACGGCGAGTCGGTCGCGCGCGGTCAGAAGGTAGCCGACCGGCTCTTGGAGTCTCGCGCGGAAGTAGTCGAAGAGAAAGCGGAAGAAGACCAAGACGACTTGCAAAAGGATCGACTTCCATATCCATGAGGCGTCGGGGGAGGTGCCGTTCATCGCCGCCTCGATGAGTCCGCCGACCGTGTAGGCGGCGAGCCCGACGGGAAGCGCCGTGAAGATGTGCGAGAGGAAGGTCATGAGAAAGCCGAGATAGATCTTGCCCTTGAATTCCCCGCACCAATCGATGATTCGTTTGACCGTTCGGAACATGTTACTTTACCTCCTTTGCGTCCGCGGAAGAGACCGCCCAGGATTTCGCCCCGATGTGTGCCTGCCACATGTCGCGGTAGAGCGGGCAGGAGGTGAGAAGCTCTTCCTGCGTTCCCTCGGCGACGATCTTTCCCTGCTTCAATACCACGATGTTGTCGGCGTTCTTGATGGTGGAGAGACGGTGCGCGATCACGAGCAGCGTCTTGCCCTCGGTGAGGGCGGCGATGCTCTCTTGCAGTTTGTCTTCGTTTTCGGGATCGGTGAAGGCGGTCGCCTCGTCGAGAATGACGATCGGCGCGTCTTTGAGCAGCATCCGCGCGATGGCGATGCGTTGCTTTTCTCCGCCCGAGAGACGTCCGCCCGCCTCGCCCGCGGGCGTGTCGTAGCCCTGCGGCAGCTTTTCGATGAATTCCTCGCATCGCGCCGCGCGCGCCGCCGCGCGCACCTCTTCGTCGGTGGCGTCGGGCTTGCCGAGACGGATGTTTTCAAAGAGGGAGCAGTTGAAAAGGAAGTTGTCCTGCGTGACGAAGCTCACGAGCTCCGAAAGCTCGGAGAGGGGCATCTCCCTGACGTTCACGCCCCCGACGGTGATCTCGCCGCCCGTCACGTCCCAAAAGCGCGCGATCAGTTTCGCGACCGTGGATTTTCCGCCGCCCGACGGTCCGACGAGCGCCGTGAAGCTTCCCTCGGGGAGCGTCAGGTCGATGCCGTGGAGGACCTCCTCGTCGGCATTCCCCGTGTAGGAGAAGTGCACATCGCGAAGGCAGATATCGGTATGCGTCACCGCCGCACGCTCCGCAGGCTCGGGGAGGGCGGGCATCTCGAGGAATTCCTCGAGCCCCTCCACCGTGAATTTCACCTGCCGCATGTTCTCGGAGAAGACCTCAAGCTTGGCAAGCGAGCCGACCATCGAGATGGAGAGCATGACGGCAAGCGCCGCTTGCGGCGCGGAGATCACGCCCGCTCCCGCCAGCGCGAGCGCGACGGGGAGCGTCCCGATGAGGGTGGAAGGGAAGAGAGCGAAGGCGAGCTTCATCGTCGCGAAGGTGGAGGCAAGCCACTTCACGACAAAGGTGCGGAAGTCGGTGATGGCGCCCGCGTATTTTTCGTAGGAGACGCCCGCTCTGCCGAATGCCTTGATGACCTCGATCCCTTCAATATATTCCACGACGGTGCTGTTCATATAGTTGCTCGACTCGTCGTATTTTGTGAAATTCTGTCCGCTGATCTTGAAGGTCAAGCCCATGCAGACCACGGAGAGAGGGAAGGTCACGAGGGACGCAAGCGCGAGCCGCCAGTCGATCACCGCGAGCGCCGCGATGCTGACGATCGGCAGGACGATATGCCCCGCGCCTTCGGGGATCATGTGCGCGAGGGGCGGTTCGAGATTCTCGATCTTGTCCACCATCATGCCCTTGAGCTCTCCGATGGAGTGGTCTTCCACGTTGCCGAGGGGCGCGTGAAGGAAGCGGTCGGCAAGCCGAAGCCGCAGTCCCGCGAGGATCCGATACGCCATACTGTGCGAGACCCCCGTCGACAGCGTGAAGGCGAGGACCTTGCCTACGTAGGCGAGAAGCGCGAGAAGACACCAAAGCACAATGCCCTCCGCCGTTGCTTCTCCCGCCGCAAAAAGGCAGATGATCCGATACATGCAGAAGAAGGGCAACAGCCCGAGCATGACCGAAAGCACCGATAGAACGACGGACCAGACCAGCCGTCGTTTTTCTCCTTCGGCGTAGGCGAAAAGCACTTTTGTAAAGTTTTCTTTCCGTTTCATAAAATATTTCCTTTCTTCCCATAAGTTAGCCAACCCTAACACATGGAGATAAAAATAAACACAAATTAAAAATTGCTGCGGGCGCTCCGCGAAAGTGCCACGCTTCGGGCGGACATTCTCGCGGCACTTTGGACGGCGCACAAGGTACGAAGTAACGAACGGCTTCCGTAGCGATGCGTAAGGCTTGGCGGTTGCAAGCGGCTTCCGTGCGGTGTTAAGGCTCGAATATCACCGAGTAGCTTTCGCGTTCCTGCGTGCGCCGAGGCGAAAAGGGCAAACGGAGCGATAATTTTTACGCTTGCGCCCGATCGAGCGGAAAAGAGCAACGCCGGGAACCGCATCGACGCTCATATGCGCAAACAGCGTTTTCCGAGTTCTGACATCCTTCGCGACAATGCTTGTTAGCGTATGCTAACTGACAGCCATTGAAAAAGCCGCGGGGCGTCAAAAGGGGAGAGACGATTCGCTCGGGCGGTTTCCGAGGGGTATTATAGCACGCTTTTTCGCATTTTTCAAGAGGGTTTCCGAATTTTCGGAAAGGTTTTTCAAATTTTGCGGAAGAGAAGGTCGTTTTTCGATCTTCCGTGCACTCGAACGCCCGATAAAGTCCGCGAGACGGAGAGCTTCAAAGCGGGCACAGACCGCGCCGACGCCGTACATCCGTCGACAAGAAAACGGCTGGCGCGACGGTTGTCCCCGCCCGCGCCCCCGTTCGACATGGCAAGCCCGAGTAGCGCGACGCCGATCTCCGATAGTGCTGCAATGTACGCGAAGGCACGGCGGTGCGGATGATCTTAACGCCTGCTCGCTTTACGTACCCACCGAGAACATACGAGTGCTTCCGCGCGCCCATATTTGATTTCGAGCGTCGAAAGTCCTTCCGCCGCGCCCATATTTGACTCCGCGCGCCGCAGGTTCTTTCCCCGCGTGTGATCTTATTCCATGCGTTCCAAACGTCGCAAGTCCTTTTGCCGCGCGCATATTTTATGAAGGTACGCAAGGCATAAGCGGTTCGGGGCGGCGCGAGCGGCAGATCCGTGCTTTTTGTAGCCTTGCGCAACCGCACTTGACAACTGCGGTTGACAAAGATGACATTCGCAACCGTCGGTTGCGCAAATTCCGACGCAAGTCGCTTGACAGCAACCGCAAAAACCGTTATAATGATACTGTCGATATGAATTTGCGAAAAAAGAATTCCACGGACACCGAAGCGGGAGGGAAGAGACATGACGCTGGCGGAGAAGATCGTATATTTCAGAGAGAAGGACAGGCTTTCGCAGGGAGAGCTCGCGGAGCGTCTGAACGTGACGCGGCAGGCGATCTCCAAATGGGAGAACGGGCAGGCGACCCCCGAGATCGAAAATCTCGTGCGCATGAGCCGTCTCTTTGGCGTGACGGTCGATGCCCTCCTAACCGACGGCGCGGACTGCCCCGCGGGGGAAGCCCCCGAGAAGCGGGCGCGCCTTGTCGGACGGGCGGAGGTACTTTCCTATCTTTCCGTTTGTCAGAAAAACGCCGTTTGGCGCACGGTCGGGTTATTCTTATGTATTCTCGCGCCCGTCTTGCTTTTGATCTTCGCGGGCATTTCGGGTATGACCGACGCGATGAAGGATCACGTCGCCGTCGGCATCGGACTCTGTCTTTGTGCTCTGACGATCGCCGCCGCGGTTACCGACTTTTTACTCTGCGACGGACGGTTCCGCCCCTTCTCCTACTTTGAGGACGAGCCGATCGCGCTCGAGGGCACCGCGTCGGAGCTGTTGAAGGCGGAACGGGAGCGCGTCGAATCTGTCGCCTCCCGATGTGAAGCGTTCGGCACGGTCCTCTCCGTCCTCTCGATGCTTCCGATGTTTGTCACGGTGCTTCTCGGCGGGAACGATCTTTGGATGCTCTTCGCGGTCTGCCTTACCTTCCTTATCGTCGGTTGCGCGGGAGGACTGCTCGTCTTTGCGGGTGCACGCAGGGACGGAGTGGATCGCGCGCTTCGCATCGGGGATTATACCGAGGAGGGAAGAGCGAGACATCACGTGCTTCGCGCCCTCGGCGTCGGGTACTGGCTCGTCGTGATCGCCGTGTTCCTGATCCTCGAATTCGTCGCCGACGTTCCGCTCGGGAAATCGTGGGTGCTCTTCCCGATCGCGGGTGTGCTCTACCTCGCCGCAATGACCGTCCTGCGCGCCGTCTTTTCAAAGAAAAAATAAGCAAGCCCGAAAAAAGCAATCGTTTCCCGAAAAGAAAACGGCAAGCATCCGAACAAAACCCGAACCGCAAAAAGCCTGCGCCAAAAAGGCGCGAGTCCGCAAAAAGTCTACACCAAAAAAGGCGCGTACCCGAACACGCATCATAAAAAGCGCGCTCCCGAAAAAATGCACCGCAAAAAAGCGCATACCCGCAAAAAGACGCGCGCCAAAAGAAGGCGCGTACCCGAAAAGAGCAAACGCCGAAAAATCAAAAAAACAACCTCCCGTAGAATAAACTCCGCAAGAGATCAAGCCCAATTCTTAATTCATAATTCATAATTCTTAATTTTCATTTTCATTCTTCCGAAGGGAGTTCCGCATGACAAAATCCATCGTCTACATCGATAGTGAGATCAACCCGCAGGAAAAGCGGATCCTCGACCTCGGCGCCATCGGAGAAGACCGCGCGAGGCTGCATACTCCCTCCGTGCACGAATTTTACCGCTTTATCGAAAAGGCGGATTTCGTCGTCGGACATAACGTGATCTACCACGATCTTGCCTATCTGACCCCGCACTTTGAGGCACCCCTGCGCGCACAGCCGATCGATACGCTCTATCTCTCCCCCCTTCTGTTTCCGCGGCACCCGTATCACCGCCTCTTGAAGGATGATAAATTGTCGTCCGATACGCTCAGCAATCCGTTAAGCGACGCGGAAAAGGCAAAGCACCTTTTCGAGGACGAGGTGAACGCCTACCACGCACTCACGCCGAGGAAGAAACGGATCTTTTGCGCCCTTTTGTACGACAGACCCGAGTTCCGCGGCTTTTTCAACTATCTCGGCTATACGCCCTACCGCACCGACCTTGTAGAGATCATCCGCGCCGAGTACGCGGGACGCATCTGCGAGAACGCGGACGTTGCCCCCGTGATCCGACACTATCCGACCGAGCTTGCCTACGCGCTCGCGCTCATCGGCACCGACGATTACCATTCCATAACGCCGCCGTGGCTCGTAAAAAAGTTCCCTAAGGTCGATAACGTGGTAAAATACCTCTGCCATACCCCCTGCGAGGCGGGGTGCGCGTATTGCCACGACCGATTGGATATTCACAAGAACCTCAAACGGCTCTTCGGCTTCGACGCCTTCCGTACCTATGGCGGCGAGCCCCTTCAGGAGCGCGCCGCACAGGCGGCGGTAGACGGAAAATCCTTGCTCGCCGTCTTCCCGACGGGCGGCGGAAAATCGATCACCTTCCAGCTCCCCGCCCTGATGGCGGGAGAGTGTGCCCACGGACTGACGGTCATTATCTCCCCGCTCCAGTCCCTCATGAAGGACCAAGTGGATAACCTTTCGGGGCGCGGATTTACCGACGCCGTCACCGTCAACGGAATGTTGAGCCCGGTCGAGCGCGCCGAAGCTTTGGCACGCGTAGCGAGCGGAATGGCAACAATTCTTTACATATCACCAGAACAATTGCGCTCGAGAACGATCGAGAAGCTCCTTCTCGCCCGTAACGTCGTTCGCTTTGTCATTGACGAAGCACATTGCTTTTCCGCGTGGGGGCAGGACTTCCGCGTGGATTATCTGTACATCGGCGACTTCATCCGTGAGTATCGGAAGGCGAAGTCGATCAAAACGCCGATCCCCGTCTCCTGCTTCACCGCGACCGCAAAGCAGAAGGTCATTACGGACATTTGCGAATATTTCCACGAGAAGCTCGGCGTCACGCTCGAGCTGTTCACGACCTCGGCGGACCGCGAAAACCTGCATTACACGGTGCTGTATAAAGAGACGGAGGAGGAAAAATACAACGCCCTGCGCGCCCTGATCGCCGAGCGGGATTGCCCAACCATCGTTTATGTCTCCCGCACGCGCAAGACGGTGCAGCTCGCCGCCCGCCTGACGGCAGACGGCTTTCCCGCGCGCCCCTTCAACGGGCAGATGGAGGCAAACGAGAAGATCACGAATCAGGACGACTTCATCCACGATCGGGTGAAGATCATCGTCGCGACTTCCGCCTTCGGCATGGGGGTGGATAAAAAGGACGTGCGGCTCGTCGTGCACTACAACATCTCCGATTCGCTCGAAAACTACGTACAGGAGGCGGGGCGCGCGGGACGGGATCCCTCTCTGCTCGCCGACTGTTACGTCCTCTTCAACGAGGGCGACCTCGATAAGCACTTTTTGCTTCTCAATCAGACCAAGCTCAGCATCGCCGAGATCCAGCAGATCTGGCGGGCGGTCAAGGAGCTGACGCGGGAGAAGCCGTGGTTCACCGCCTCCGCCCTCGAGATCGCGCGGGCGGCGGGCTGGGACGATTCCGTCCGCGACATCGAGACGCGGGTCAGACAGGCGGTCGCGGCGCTCGAGAACGCGGGCTATCTCAAACGCGGGCGCAACGTGCCTCACGTCTACGCCACGGGGATCCTCGCAAAGGACATGGCGGAGGCGTCCCGCCGCATCGAGGCGTCTGCCACCTTTGACGAAAAGCAGAAGGAGAATGCGAGACGCATCGTCAAATCCCTTATCTCCGAGCGGAGCATCGCCAAGGCAGGGCAGGACGACGCCGAGTCGCGCGTCGACTATCTCGCGGACATGCTCGCCCTAACGAAGGAAGAGGTCATCGACGCGGTGAACCGGATGCGCGTCGAGGGGATCCTTGCCGACTCGCTCGATATGGTGGCGTATATCTTCCGCACGGACACCGAGAATCGCTCCGCCCAGCTCCTGAACCGCTTTGCAAAGCTCGAGGAATTTCTTCTTTCCCACCTGACGGAGGAGGGGACGGAGCTCTCCTTAAAGGAGTTGAACGAAGAGGCGCAAAAGGAGGGAATCACGGCGGCAAGCGTCAAGGATCTCCGCACGATCCTCTATTTCCTCACCATCAAGGGCTATATTTCGAAGGCGAACCGCGAGGCGGACGACGAGGACGGCACGGGGCTCTCCTCTCCCCGCGCGCTCGTGGCACCGACGACGGAGCTTTTCCGCCTGAAAGAGCGCTTTCACCGCCGCATCGACATCTGCCGCTTTCTCGTCGAGTATTTTTACACGATCGCGAAGCCGAAGGAGAAGAGCGCGGAAGAGACGGCAAGAGAGGACGAGCGGGCGGCGGTGCAGTTCTCCCTCGTCGGCGTCTTTCAGCGGTATAAGGAACAGCCCCGCTTCGCCTTCGGCGGGGAGGTCACGCTCTCGGACGTCGAGGACGCGCTGCTCTACCTTTCCAAGATCGGCTCCGTCAAGCTCGAGGGCGGCTTCCTCGTCCTCTATAACGGCATGGAGATCCGACGCCTCGTCCGCGACAACAAGATCCGCTATAAGACGGAGGATTACCGCGCCCTCGGCGAGCATTATAAGCAAAAAATCCAACAGATCCATATCGTCGGCGAGTACGCCAAGCTGATGGTCGGGGATTACGACGCCGCCCTCGGCTTCGTGCGCGATTATTTCGGCATGGACTATAAACGCTTTCTCGCAAAATATTTCAAGGGCGAGCGGGTGAAGGAGATCGACCGCAACATCACCCCCGAGCGTTATCACCGTCTCTTTGACGAGCTGTCGGAGACCCAGACGGCGATCATCCGTGACGACGAGTCCCGAAAGATCGTGGTCGCGGCGGGCCCCGGGAGCGGAAAGACGCGCGTGCTCGCCCATAAGCTCGCCTCTCTTCTCCTGCTCGAGGACGTCAAGAGTGAGCAGCTGCTCATGCTGACCTTTTCCCGCGCGGCGGCGACCGAATTCAAGCGGCGGCTCGTCGACCTCATCGGCAACGCCGCGGCGTTTGTGGAGATCAAGACCTTCCATTCCTACTGCTTCGATCTGCTCGGAAAGATCGGAAGCCTCGACGGCGCGGAAAACGTCGTGCGCGACGCCGCGCGGATGATCGCCGACGGCGAGGTCGAGCGGGGGAAGATCACAAAGAGCGTCCTCGTGATCGACGAGGCGCAGGACATGGACGAGCACGAGTTCGCGCTTCTTTGCGCCCTCATGCAGAGCAACGAGGAGATGCGCGTCATCGCCGTCGGGGACGACGATCAGAACATCTACGGCTTCCGCGGCTCGGATTCCGCCTATATGCGCCGCCTCATCGACGAGTACGGCGCGACGCGCTACGAGCTCGTCGACAATTATCGGAGCAGGGCGAACATCGTCGATCTCGCCAACCGCTTCGCAAAGACCATCGGCGACCGCATGAAAGAGACGGAGATCCGCGCCGTGAACGAGGCGCTCGGCACCGTTCGCATCTTCCGTCACACCTCGGAGAGCATCGAGGAGCCCGTCGTGCGGGACGTAACGGAGAATTTCCGCGGTGGCAGGGGATGCGTCCTTACGGGGACGAACGAGGAGGCGCTCCGCGTCCTCTCCCTTCTGACGCGGGAGGGCGTGCGTGCGAAGCTCATTCAGTCGCTCGACGGCTTCCGCCTTTCCAACCTCGCCGAGGTGCGCTTCTTTCTTCGCACGATCGATCGACAGAGAACGACATCGGTCATTCCCCCCGACCTTTGGAACGCCGCGAAGGAGGAGCTCTCCCGCGTGTACGAGAAGAGCACCTGCCTTGAAAAAGTGAAGAACATGATCGCGGATTTCGAGGCGGTGAACCCCGCGACGAAGTATCGCGGAGACCTCGAGGAATTCATCGGGGAGTCGCGGTACGAGGACTTTTATTCCGACGAGCGAGGCACGGTCTTCGTCTCGACCATCCACAAGGCGAAGGGAAGGGAATTCGACAGCGTGTGGCTTCTGCTCTGCCACAGGGCACCGCAAAACGACGCCGACCGCCGCCTTCTCTACGTCGGCATCACGCGGGCAAAGGAAAATCTGTATTTACATTCGACGGACGGCACCTTCGACGCCTTCGTCGGGGAGGGGATCTCTCACGTGACCGACGAGGCGCGCTATCCCGTGCCGCGGGAGATCGCGCTCTCCCTGACGCATAAGGACGTCTTCCTCAGCTATTTCAAAAACAAAAAAGAAACGCTTCTCCGCCTTCGGAGCGGCGCGCCTCTTTCGTATGAAGAGGAGGGCTGTCTTCTCTCCGCGGAGGAGGGACGGGCACCCGTTCGGGTGGCGAAGCTCTCCCGCGACTGTATGGCGAAGCTTTCGGAGCTGTGCGCAAAGGGGTATCGCGTGACGGGCGCCGCGATCCGCTTTCTCGTCGCGTGGCGGGGGGCGGAGGACACGGAGGAGACGGCGGTGCTGCTGCCCGACCTCTTCCTTGAGAAGAAGGAGACGGACGACGGTAACGACTCGGAGAAAAGAGAGAAACGATGACAAAAGAAGAAGCATTGAAAAAATATTTCGGACACGACAGCTTCCGTGAAGGACAGGGGGAGGCGATCGACGCGCTCCTCTCGGGGCGGGACGTGCTTTGCGTCATGCCGACGGGTGCGGGAAAGTCGATCTGCTATCAGCTTCCCACCCTGCTCTCGGAGGGGGTCACGGTGGTAGTCTCCCCTCTGATCTCCCTCATGAAGGATCAGGTGGAGGCGCTCCGTCAGGCGGGCGTCGGCGCCGCCTATCTCAACAGTTCCCTTTCCCGTGCGGAGTGCTCAAAGGTGCTCGACGGGATGTTCCGCGGGGACTATCGGCTCGTATACGTAGCGCCCGAGCGGCTGGATTCTCCCGAATTCACGGACGTCTCGGAGAGGATCCGCGTCCCCCTCGTCATCGTGGACGAGTCACACTGCGTTTCCAGCTGGGGGCAGAATTTCCGCCCCTCGTATCTCAAGATCGCAAGCTATATTTCCCGATTTATCCGCCGCCCGACGGTCGGTGCCTTTACCGCGACGGCAACCGATAAGGTCAAGTCCGACATCGTAGAATTGCTCAAATTGCAAAGTCCTCTTTGCATTACGACGGGTTTTGACCGTCCGAACCTGTATTTTGCAGTCGAAAAACCGAAGAACAGAACGAAAAGACTTTTGGAGATCCTCGGGGAACACGAGGGGGAGTCCGGGATCGTCTACGCCGCGACGCGCAAGACGGTGGAGTCGCTTTGCGATCTCCTCACGGAAAAGGGGATCTCTGCCGTGCGCTATCACGCGGGACTCTCCGACGAGGAGAGAAAGAAAAACCAGGAGGACTTCCTCTTCGGGCGGGCGCGCGTTGCGGTGGCGACCAACGCGTTCGGCATGGGGATCGACAAATCGGACGTCTCCTTCGTCATTCATTATAATATGCCGCAGGACGTCGAGAGCTATTATCAGGAGGCGGGACGTGCGGGGCGCGACGGCAGCCCCGCGAGCTGCATCCTGCTTTACAGTCCGCAGGACGTCATGACCGACCGCTTCCTCATCGCGAAGTCGGAGCCGAATCCCGACCTGACGAAGGAGGAGCAGGAGGCACTTCGCGAGCGAGAGCTTCTGCGCCTGAAGCAAATGACCTTTTACTGCACCACGGGGGATTGCCTTCGTCATTTCTTTCTCTCCTATTTCGGGGAGAAGAGCCCCGTCGCGTGCGGTAATTGCTCGAACTGCCTCTCGGAGGCGAAGATCGTCGACATCACCACCGACGCGCAAAAGATCCTGTCCTGCGTGATCCGCACGGGTCAGCGCTTCGGAAAAAAGATGCTTGTCGACATCCTGCGCGGGAGCAAGAACGAACGGCTTCTTTCCCTCGGGCTGGACAGACAGACGACCTACGGGCTCCTTGCGCACCTCTCCGAGCGGGAGGTGCGGGAGCGCTTCGACTTTCTGGAGGAGCAGGGGTATCTTATCGCCACGGGGAGAGACTATCCGACCCTCGGCGTCACGCCCGCCTGCCGTCCGATCCTCTATGAGGGGGAGCACCTCGTCATGAAGACGCTGACCCCGCCCCGCGCGGAGAAGAAGATCTCCGTCGACGAGAGCGTCGATCACTCGCTCTACGGCAAACTGAAGGAGCTCCGCCTCCGCCTCGCGAGGGAGCAGGGCGTCCCCGCGTTCGTCGTGTTCAGCGACGCGACGTTGCGGGATATGTGCAGAAAGCGCCCCGTGACGCTCGGCGACTTCCTCGAGGTGAACGGTGTCGGCAGAGCCAAGGCGGAGAGATACGGAAGGCTTTTTACCGAGCTTATCAAGGAAAATTATGAGAATTAAGAATTATGAATTATGAATTATGAATTCGGATGGATTCCTTGCGGAGCTTTTCTACGAGAGGTTGTTTTTTTCTTGATTTTTTCGGCGCGTGCTCTTTTCGGGTGCGCGCCTTTCTTTTGCGCGTTTTTTTGCGGGCTCGCGCCATTTTTTTTGCGGTTCGTGTTCTGTTCTGCGCTTGTCTTTTTTTGCAGGTTGAATTGCTTTTTTCGGTGCTCGGATGAAAATTTCGAAGAAAGACAGAGAAAACCTTCGAAATGTTCATAATTTATTTATATGTATATGATATAATACGAATTAACTCTCACGGGGACACCGTGACAAAATATCCGAAAGGACGAGCCGACGGGCGGGAGCTTCGCGCCGCATCGCTTCGGCTCGGGAAAACACATGATACAGGCAGAACATTTGGTCAAACGCTACGGCTCGAACTATGCCCTGAACGACGTATCCTTCACCATCGGTGAGGGGGAGATCGTGGGGCTCCTCGGTCCGAACGGCGCGGGCAAAAGTACCGCGATGAACATTCTGACGGGATACCTCGCGCCCACCTCGGGACACGTGCTCGTCGACGGGCTCGACATCTCGGAGCACCCCGCCGAGGTCAAACGCAAGATCGGCTTCTTGCCCGAGCAGCCTCCCGTCTACCCCGACATGACGGTGCGGGAGTACCTCGATTTCGTCTATGATCTGAAAGGGTGCACCTTCCCGCGGGAGGCGCATCTTTCCGAGATCCTGTCGGTCACGCGCACGGCGGACGTCAAGGGACGCCTGATCGGCAACCTCTCGAAGGGCTACCGCCAGCGCGTCGGCATCGCCGAGGCACTCGTCGGCGACCCGAAGATCATCATCTTCGACGAGCCGACGGTCGGTCTCGACCCGAAGCAGATCCTCGAGGTGAGAAATCTCATGCGCGCCCTTGCGAAAAAGCATACCGTCATCCTCTCGACGCACATCCTTGCCGAGGCGCAGGCGGTGTGCGAGAGAATGATCGTCATCAACCGCGGCAAGATCGTCGCGGACGCGAAGACGGACGAGATGGTCCGCACGATCGAGGGAGGCTACCGCCTCGAGGTCAAGATCTTGGGCCCCGAGAAGGAGGTCGCCGCCGCCCTCTCGAGAATTTCGGGCGTCGGCGGTGTGGAGTCGACGGGCGAGAGGGATGCGGGCGCGTACCGCTTCCTCATCGATACCCGCGCGGGCACGGACGTGCGCCGCGAGATCTTCCGCCTCTGCTGTGAGAAGAACTACCCGATCTTCGGCATGAGCGCGTCGGGCACCGACCTTGAGAGCGTCTTTATCCGACTGGTCGACAGATCGGATGCCGACGCGAAGCGCGCGAAGTAAACGGACGAGCCGTCCGCATCGACAATTTACGCGTCGCCCGAAGGCGACAGAACGGAGATTTCCATGCTTGCCATTTATAAAAAAGAACTGCGCACTTATTTTACAAGCGCCATCGGTTACGTCTTCCTCGTGATCTTTCTCGCCGTCGGCGGGGCGATCTTCTGCCTCAGCACCATCTATTCGATGTCGGCGTCGGTGACGAATTTTTATACGTACATGATGCTCTTCTCCGCGATCATGCTTCCGATCCTGACGATGAAGTCCTTCAGTGAGGAACGCAAGATCCGCACGGAGCAGCTTCTTCTGACCTCCCCCGTCTCTCTTACGGGGATGGTGCTCGGGAAGTTTTTTGCCGCGTTCACGATGTTTGCGGGCGCCCTTGTCGTCTGCTCGCTCTACTTTCTCTTCCTCACCCCCTACGCCGCGGTCAAATTCTCCCTTCTTTTCTGTAATCTTATCGCGCTCCTGCTCGTCGGAATGACCTTCATCGCCATCGGCATGTTCGTCTCCTCCCTGACCGAGAATCAGCTTGCCGCCGCGGTCGGCACGATGGCAATCCTGCTCGTGCTCCTCGCCGTCGGACTTCTGAATCAGCTGATCGGTGCCTACTGGATCCGCTTCCTTATCGGCTCGATCTCCATCTTCACGAGATTCCAGACCTTCACGAACGGCTATTTCGATCTTGCCTCCCTTGCGTATTACCTCACGGTCTGTGCCATCTTCCTCTATCTGACGGTACGCGTCTACGACCGCCGCCGCCACAACGGCTGAGCGAGGGCAAGGCATGAAGAACCGAATGGAAAAGATCAAAAGTGCGGTGGAGAGCCGTCGCTTTTCAATGACGACGATCACCCTGCTCGTGATCGCGCTCGCCCTGTTTTTCAATGCGTTCCTTTACGCGCTGGATGAAAAATACGGGCTCTCCGTGATCCGCCCCTCCTCGAGTGAGATCACCCTCTCGGGCGCGACCGACACCTATTTCGAGGATGTGAAGGACACCTATCACGCGGAGATCATCTTCTGTATGCCCGAGGACGAGCTTGCCGATCACACGACGGGCTCCTACGTATTGCGGACGGCAAAGCAGCTTGCCGAAAGATACCCCGATTTCCTCGAGCTCCGCTTCGTCAACATCATCACAAGACGGGACGATAAGGGAAACACCGTCGACCTCTCCCTCTATGAAAAGGACGAGCTCGGCGAAGAAAACAGCATCAAAAAGACGACCGTCATTTTCAGAAGCAACCGACACTACCGCGTTCTGACCGATACCTACACGTCGGCGGGCTTTGCCGACTTCTTCACCCTCAACTCGTCGGGCAACCTCGTCGCCTACAACGGGGAAGAGGTACTCGCCTCGATGATCCGCTTCGTCCTCGTCGACGAGCATAAGACCGCCTACTTCACGAACTATCACGGGGAGACGGCGGATCTCGCCCTCCGCACCGTGCTCGCGTGCGCGGGCTACTATGTCAAGGACATCGACCTTCGCGCAGAGGAGATCCCCGCCGATGCGGGACTCGTCCTCATCTCCGCGCCGCAGAGCGACTTCGAGGAGGGCGCCGCGGGCAGCGGCGTGCGCTCCGAGATCGACCGACTTTCCTCCTACGTGGAGGGGGGCGGCAACCTCTACGTCGCACTTCATTCCTATCTGAAACGCGATCTTCCCGTCTTCCGCGCCTTCCTTGAAAAGTACGGGCTCCGCGTCGCCATGACCGAGCTTTCGGGCGCGCAGACGGTGCAGAACATCGTCAAGGACGCCGACCGCGCGATCACGACCGACGGCTTCACCTTCTCGGCGAGAGTCGCCGACGGGGCGGGGAGCGGCTTCCTTTCGAAGGTGGAGCGCTATTCGCAAAACGGCGTGCTCGTCTCGCATACGGGACGCATTCTCCCGGCGGATAACGTGACGCCCCTTCTCGTGACCTCCTCTGCCGCGGTGACCGAGGCGGGCGGCGCACGGGCGGACGACGCGGACACGTATACCGTCGCGGCGGTCGCCGAGGTCGAAGGGGACGGCACCGTCGGGCACATCTTCTTAACGCCGAGCATCTACCTTTCGGCGTCCGACGCCCTAACCTCCTCGAAATACGCGAACCGCGATTTTCACTTCGCCCTCTTTGAAGAAAGCTTCGGTGCGGGAAAGATGCCCTACGGTACCTCCGTCGTGAATCTTTCGGACGACCTGCTCGAGAACCTTACCATGCAGACCGCGAAGGTTTACACCGTCATCATCGCGGCGATCCCGACGGCGCTCGCCGTATTCGCCGTGATCTATCTTCGCCGCCGTAAGAACCGCTGATTCCCGAAATACCAAGAAAGGCAGACCAGATGAACAAATCCATGTTACGAAAAGGCGGCAGGCGGGAGGGGATCTTCGCGCTCGTCACCGTGCTCGGAATTCTCCTTCTGTTTGCGCTGAATCTTCTCCTGACCGACCTCGGGCTCTATCATTCGCTCTATCTCGACACCACGCCCGAAGGGCTTTACACGCTGACCGAGGCGATGAAGAAGGAGAGCTCCTTCCTCGACAGCCTCAAGGAGGAGGACGGCACGCCGAAGAAGGTGCGCATGATCTTCTGCAACGACCCCGACAGGCTCGTTGCCGATACCTCCCTTCGCACCGTGTACTTTATGGCGCTCGCGTTCCACGACGTCTATCCGAATTTCGAGGTGGAGACGGTGAACATCACCGACAACCCCACCGCCGTTTCGATGTATAAGGCGACGACCCTCTCGAAGATCGAGACGACCGACGTCATTCTCACGACGGGAGACAGCTATCGGATCGCGTCGGCGACCTCCTTCTGGACGCGCACGACCGAAGGCACGCTCTATTCCTACAACGGGGAATACCGCCTCGTCTCTCTCCTGAAATCGGTCACCGCGGTCAACAACCCCTCGGCGTACTTCATCACGGGGCACGGCGAGACGGTGTACGACCCCGAGGATCCCTCCTCGGAGGGGAGCCTCTCGACCGAGAGCTTTTACCACCTCCTCCGCGAGCGCGGGCTGAACGTGCGCACTTTGAATCTTTCGGAGGTCGACGAGATCCCGAAGGACTGTGCGCTTCTCATTCTGAACGATCCTAAATCCGACTTCACCTACGATGCGTCGAAGCTCGGGCAGCTCTCGTATATCACCGATACCGAGAAGATCGACCGCTATCTCGTGAAGCGGCAGGGCGCGATCGCCGTCGTGAAGGACTACAAGCGGAGCCTTCCCGTCCTCGAGAGCTACCTTGCCGAATGGGGCATCGTCTTTGAGGACGCGCTCGTGCGCGATCCCGACTCCTCCCTCTCCGACGCGGAGAACACCCATACGAAACTGATCGCCGCCTACGACTCGGACGAGGAGAGCTTCGCCCACGCCATCTACGGCGACTACATCGATCTTTCGAGCGCGCCGCGCGTCCTCATCGAGAACGCGGGTGCCATCCGCACGAATTTCGGCATGACCTCCTCGCAGGACGAGCCGGGCACCTTCATGACCTCCCGCACCTTTGCGAGCTTCCTCACGAGCTCGGACGGCGCGATGACCTACGGCAAAAACAGCGTGAACGGCGCCTACGACGCGCCGACGCGGCGGGAGAGACAGAAGCACACCGTCGCCGCCGTTTCCGCCCGTATGGAGACGGACGAGACAACGGCAAACCAAAAATTCTCTTATATGTTCGCGACCTCTTCGGTGAATTTCTTCTCGGAAGAGATCCTCGGGAACACCTCCTTTGCCAACTACGAGATCGTTTCCGCCCTCGTGGAAAACATCTCGAGAGTCGACGAGTTCGCCTCGACGGAGATCGGCGGCACCACCCTGAATGCGAAGAACGCCTTCGGCGGCAAACCCCTGATCTCCGAGACGCTCTCGACGAGCGCGAACACCGAGTACAGAAAAGACGGCTCGGTGCTGCATGAAAACCGTGCGTTCACCGACGGCGCGAAGGTCACGTACACCGTGATCGTCGCACTGGTTCCCGTCGCGGTGCTGGCAGTCGGCATCTTCGTGACGGTCAAACGTAAATTTCTGTGAGAGGAGGCTCCCCGATGAAACAGGTAAAAAAACTCGGAAAACGACAGCTCGGCATCCTCATCCTCGCAGGTCTTCTCGTCTTGTCCGTCGTCCTCTATATCGTGATCTCCTCCGTAAAATCCGACGACCCCGATAACGGAAAGAATACGAAATACGATCCTCTCCCCGGGGAGAGCGAGGACGGGAAGGTCTATCCCGTCTTTGACCCCGACAGCATCAACTGGGTCTCGGTGGACGGCGCCGACGAAGAGCATTCCTTCGATCTGCTTCGGGACAGCGACGGTGCCTTCATCCTCTACTACACCGACGAAAACGGGGAAAAGCAGGTCTATTACCCCGACATCTGCGCGGCGGACCCCTCCTTCTCGTACAGCTCCCTTTATGCGGCGGATCCCTTCGGAGAGGGACGCATCGCGAGGATCCTCTATCTGAAGCAGGGCATCGCCTCTCTCGCCTTCGGCGAGCGAATCGCTCTTCCCGAAGAGGCGGAGGCGCGCGAGAGAATGCTCACCGAATACGGCTTCGGCGAAAAGCAGACGACCCTGCGCGTCCGCTACGAGACGGACACCGACGTTTTGAGTCATAAGATCGTGGTCGGCGGCACGCTGATCTCGAAGAACGGCTATTATCTCATGATCGACGACCGCCCGTATATCTATTCGGTAGAGAATACCATGCTCGACTATGCGATGAAGCCCTTCACCTACTATATCAACCCCCGTCTCGTCAGCGAAGGACTCGCGACCGACGGCACCTATGAGCCCTACCTCACGACGATGTACCGTCAGTGGAAAAACACCCTCTACGATGATGAGGGCGACCGCGTGAAGGAGGGCGCCGAGGTCATTTTGCGTGCGCTCGCGAGATCTCCCTACGTCGCGGGCGTGAGTGAAGGGGAGCCCGACGCCGACGGCTATCTCGTCTCGGGCACGTCGGAGCGTAGCTTCGATCTCTCCGCGCTCGCGTCGAATACGGCGTATAAGCGCCTTATCGCCGCCCTCGTGGGGCGTAAGGTAAAGGACGAGGCACCCTTTGCGGTGAGCGTCGTCACGGGTCCCCGCTCCGTGAAGATCGCGGACGGCTCGGCACCGCACTACACCTACACGATCCGTGAGATCGAGGCGATCCTCACCGACAGTGGTGAGGTCTCCGACAAGGACTATCCCGTTCTCTCCCACGATCTTTTGAAGGTCGCCTACACCTACACGACGGACGGCGTGACCTCCTCCGTCACGCATGGCATCCTCGACCTTGCCGATAAGAATCTTCCCGCCGACGTGGTGGCAAAGCTGCGCGGCATGAAGGTCGGGAAATTGCAAAGCGAGAGCGATTTTGTAACCTTTGATTTACAATACACTAAAGAAACCGCGAATGCGCGAAACATCCGTATCGTCCTGACCGAGATCATGTCGATCTACAATGAGGATGCCTCCGTAGCGGAGAGCGTCGCCGTCGACGGCTCGCTCGTCAGCTACCGCTATCACTTCGTCATCGACGGCAAGCGGCAGGACAAGGAGTACAGCGTCACCGTCAAGCTCACCGAGAGCCTCGGTGAGATCTATACGAAGCTCCTCGGCAAAAAGGTAGGGAAGGATCTCTCCGAGACGCTCGCCTCCTATACCGAATACGGCGAGGTCATGCAGGACTTCGTGACCTACGAGATCGAGGAGATCTCCTATTTCATCGATCGGGAGGAGGTCGTCGCCTTCCGCTTCGTCAACAGCTCGGAGCGTGATCCCTTCTTCGGTGAATCCATTTACGAGAACCTGATGTCGGGTCGCCGCCGCCTTTACGGGCTTTCCTCTGTGGGATGTGAGGGCGCGGTCAAATTCCTCGGCGGCATCGGGAGCAATACCTCCCTTTCCGAGGGGCTTGTCGGCACCGAGACGGTCGCCGTCGGACTCACCCCCTCGGTGATGAAGCAGTACGGGCTCTACGCCTACAAGATCTATTTCGAGCTGCCCCGCGGCATTTCCGCCGTCGAGACGGGGGACGGGGACGAGAGCGACGACTATACGTGGCTCGATACCCTCGGCTTCACCCTCTACGTCAGCGAGCGGCAGGCGGACGGCTCCCGCTATATGGCGTCCGACCTCTACGGCATCGTCGTGCGCATCGAGGAGGAGGATCTTCGCTTCCTCGAGTACGACTTCACCGAGTATTGGGCAAGACAGACGCTCCTGCTTCTCGACGTGAAAAACATCGACGCTCTCGATGTCGAGTTCTTCATGGACGACTTCAAAGGGAAGTACGGCTTCTCGCTGAAGCATACCACCTATTACGTGACCTCGGACGGCAAGGGATATCTCTCCCCGCCGAGTGAAGGGACCTATTCCGAGTACAACATGATCGAGATCACCGCGACGCCCTCGGGCGACGACGCGACCGACAATCTGCTTCTCTCCTATATGCGCTCCCTCGGGACGAACAACGTCTCCCTTTCCGAGTTCTACAACGCCACCCTCGGCGGCGGGGAGACGATCAAGGTGCGCAACGATCCGGCAGGCACCGCGTATTTTAAGGAGCTCTTGCAGATCCTCTATCAGATCCCTTACAGCGGCACGCTGACCGAGGAGGAGCAGGCGTCTCTCTCCTCCGCGGCGAAGCTCATGAAGATCTCCCTGAAGATCAAGGGCTCCGCTTACCGCTACGCCTTTGAATTCTACCGTGTCGACGACCGCCGCATCGCGGTGCGCATGTACCGGGAGATAAACGGCGTGTCGACGGGCGGAGAGGTCAGCGACTTCTGCATTTCCTCCTTCTCCTTCAAGAAGATCGCCTTCGCCTTCGTCTCTCTTCTCGACGGCAAGGTGATCGACGGAGACATCGCCTACGACGGTTAGGCAAGGCACGGCACGGATCCCTTGTTTTTTACGCGATTTTCTCTATTTTGAAAATATATAGAAAAAATTTCAAAAAAGGTTTGCATTTTAGAAGAAGGTATGCTATAATAGTAAAGCCATACTAAAATCGCAAGAAGGAAAAGACACATGAAACACAGAATTATCGCTTTGGTTCTCGCCTTGGTGCTGATCGGCGCGATGCTCACGGGCTGCGCGTACAACATCGAGCGCGATGACCTCACAAAGTATGCCGCCTTTGATCTCACCGCGTTTGAGCAGAAGCTGCGCGAGATCGAGATCAAGGACAGCGGCGATTACTCGGTCGCCGAGGGCGAGGAGGCGGACGCGCTCCGCCGGCAGAAGCTTCTCGAGAAGATCGAGGACGCTTTCAGAAGCGCCGTCGACACCTCGGACGATGAGAAGAAGACGGAGGGCGTCTTTGCCGACCGTCAACTTCTCTCCTACGCCTACTACGTCGAAGCGGAGAACGGAAAGATCTACTATACCTCGAACATGAAGATCGCGTCCCCCTCGACGCTCATGATCGGGAGCATCAAGGACGATAAGCTTCTCAAGGCGATCGGCGATGCCCTGAAGGCGAGCGGCAAGGATCTGAAGGATTGTCTCTACACCACGAAGACAGGGTCGAGCGACACCGCCGAGGGCGGCAAGCTTGCATTCGTCACCTACACCCGCGAGTATGACATCGCGAAGGAGGACGGAAGCAGCGAGCACAAGACGGATACGATGACGCTTCATCCCGTGCTTCTTCCCGCCGAGGCAGACGATACCTTTGCGGGTAAGCTTATCGGTCAGAATATCGCGACTACCCTGTCGGACGAGATCACCGTGACCGAGGTCGAGGGAGACGTGACCGTCGAGGTGACTTACTCCGGTGTGAAGATCGATTTCGTTGCGGAATCGCTGTCGGCGGTTGATGTGGAATACACCTACGAGGACACGAAGAGCGCGACCGATACCTCGGGCAAGACCGAATCGATCAAGGGCGTAAAGCTCACCTATCACATCTTCCCGATGTATTATTATGTGGTAGCGGACTACTCCGCGGAGAACATTCTGACAAAGATATACGGTGAGAATCTTGCCACCTCGACTCTTCCCTGCTTCACCGAAAAGGAGGGAGATTCGTATGTCTATAAGTACACCGACGAAGAGGGGAAGGAGGTCACTCTTTACTCCCTGATCGAGGATATTGTGAATAAGAAGAGCGCGGTCAGCAGCGCGAGCAGCGGTACCGATGAGAAGACGACCGCGCAGACGAACCTCGACAACGCCCTTGCCGCTCTTTGGGAAAAGGTGCAGAAGTGTGCCGAAGAGGGCAAGATGGCGGAAAAGATCGTCGAGGAGTATGAGAAGAAGCTTTCCGACGAGCTGAAGGAGTCGTATGAGCACGACATTCTCGATAAGATCGGCGCGAAGGTATGGGCGCTCATCGACGCGTCCGTGACTCTCTCCTCCTACCCCGAGAAGGCGGTGAAGGAAGCGAAGGAAGCCATCTTCGAGAACCTGAAATACACCTACTACACGGGCACCGAGACGGTCAGCAACGAAAAGCAGAACATCCGCGACATCTACGCCAACGTGAAGGAATATATCCGTCAGAAGAGCGACTACAAGGCGGACACCTATGAGGCGTCCGAGGCTCTCATGCAGAAGGAAGCGGAGAAGCAGGTCGGCGAGCTTATCAAGGTCTACACCGTCGCACAGGCGATGGGCATTTCCACCGACGTCAATAAGACGGATATGGAGAATTTCATGTACGCCTACGTTGCGAACATGTTCGGCTACGATAGCATGGAGGATGCGACCGAGTCGATGCAGAAGACCATCAAGAGCTTTGCACAGCAGTACATTTCCTACTATGACGAGACTGCGCTTCGCCGCGCGATCGTCTTCGATCGTCTGATGGATCACATCATGGAGACGGGCGAGGATGAGCTCGACTTCAAGAATCTGACCTATAAGTTTGAGGTAGAGAAGACCGACAACGAGGACAGCAGTGAATCCGAGAGCGGCTCCGAAGAGAACATCGACGGCGAATAAGAAAAAGTCAACACAACGAGGGCGGGACAATGTACCGTGGACGGTACCTACCCCGCCCCTTCTCTCTTCCGCGATACCTGCGGAAAGCGCCGCTGTCTCGCTTGGCATAGCCCGTCCGTCGGCATCGGCGACGCACGCCTGAAAAGCGCCGTAGCCCCCGTCCGAAGCAACGTGGCGATGTCGATCGGGCGGGAGTCCGTCGGAACTGCAAGGCGATGCCCTAAAGCTTCGGGGACAGACACGCGTTTTCCCGCGGCGTCCTCGGACTTCTTATCCGCTCGCACCGTAGCAATCCGGTACACGCCCTGCCGCAGAGTCTTTGAGTCGCAAGCGAGCTCCCGCCATGCGGGAATGTTTTCGCCCCTTGCGACATAGAAAAGAGATATGACATGAAGAAAGTAGAACTCTATACCGACGGTGCCTGCCGCGGGAATCCCGGGCGCGGCGGCTACGGGGCGATCCTCGTTTACGGCTCCTACGAGAAGGAGATCTCGGGCGGAGAGCCGCTGACGACCAACAACCGCATGGAGCTGCTCGCCGCGATCGAGGGGCTTGCCGCCTTGAAAGAGCCGTGCGAGGTGACGCTGACCTCGGATTCCAAATATCTTGTGGACGCGTTCAACCTCGGATGGGTGGACGGATGGATTCGGGCGGACTTCCGCCGCGGAAAAAAGGATGAGGTCAAAAATCCCGACCTTTGGGAGCGCCTCATCGATCTGACGAGAAAGCATAAGGTGTCCTTCGTCTGGGTCAAGGGACATGACGGACATCCCTACAATGAGAGATGCGATTACCTCGCGACCGCGTTTGCCGATTCTTTCCCGCAGTCGGGAGAAGAGATGAAGGAGGAAAACGAATGAACCGTGCAAAAGAAAAACGGAGCCGCCGCACGCGCGGGCTGTGTCTTGCCCTGCTCGTCGCTCTGCTGCTTTGCCTGCTCACCTCTTGCGGGAACTTTTCGTATACCGAATCGAACCTTTCGGATTATGTGAAGATCGAGCCGGAGGACTATCTCGGTCTGACGGTGACCGTCGCCATCGACCCCGTGAGCGATATGAAGGTAGAGGAGCGCATCCTACAGCTCCGCTATCAGCATCGGAACGAAACACCCGAGAACGACGGCGCGAGCTATCGCGGCAAGACGGTGACGGCGGGCGATGTGCTTTCGATTTATTATCAGGGGTATTCCGTCGACGCGGACGGGAAGAAGACCTACCTCGACAATACCTGCAATTTTTCGAGCGGACTTGCCGAGCTCGGCATCGGCTCGGGGAGCTTCATCTCGGGCTTTGAGTACGGACTGCTCGGAAAGAACCCGTCGGACTATTCCGCATTGAAGATCACCAAAAACGGTAGCATCGGCGAGTCGGACATCATCTACGCCGATTTCGTCGCCTATTATCCCGACGGCAGTGTCAAGACCTTCACCGACGCGCGCCTCGACTTCTCCTCCGATCTTGACGCCGAGTATGGCGCGGGCTTCCGCGAGGCATTGCTCGACAAGCCCCTTGGCAAGGCGGTCAAGGCGTTCAACACCACACTCGACACGGAGAAGCTCTCGACCACGATCGCGTACAGCGATTTTACGCCGAACTTCCGCACGACGGGGGAGGAAAATCCCATCGTTGTCAAGACCCGCTTTCCTTATAATTATCAGACTGAGTCCTTCCGCCTGAAAACGGTGTATTTCAACGTATGGATCGACACGGCGGTGCTTTATACCGCCCCCGACTTCGACGACGCGTTCGTCACCGAGACGCTGAAAATGACCGAGGAGGAGCTTTCCGCCTTCGAAGGTGAGACGATCACCGACCGCGCACGGGCAAGCATCCGCAAGACGCTCGAGGAGGAGTACGAGGGAGGCAAGCGCACGCTCGCCGAGGAGGAGCTTTGGAAAATACTCAAGGAGAAGGCGACCTTCCGCGAGCTCCCGAAGAGCGCGGTCTCGGCGGTCGAGCAGGAATATCTCGACGACCTCGAGCAGAAGTATGCGACCTATACCGCAAGCTACGGTAGCAGCATCGGCGGCATCGAGGCGTTCGCCACCGAGTATTACGGACTGGACGGCGCGACGTCCTATAAGGACTATATCCGCTCACAGGCGGAAAATGTCGTGAAGGAAAAGCTCATCTTCTATAACATTCTCCGCAAAGAAGGAAAGCTTCCGACAGGCGAAGAATACGAGACGCTGTATAATAAGGCGCTCGACGATGCCCTTGCCTACTATCTCTCTCAGTCCTCGTACGATAAGAGCACCTTTGAGACCGAGGAAAAGTACAACGAGGCAGTCGCAAAGCTAAAAAGCGATATTCTTTCCTATTACGGGGAGGAATACTTCAGGGAACAGGCGTATTACGAAGCCCTGATGGAATACCTGATCGACAGTATGACGATCGTTGTAACATATCCTGAGGGTGCGCTGTAATATACGGGCGTTCTTCTCAAAGAGCTAAAAACCGCTCATATGTGAACAAACGTTTGCATATGAGCGGTTTTTGATAATTAAAATAGGAAAAGCAAAAGCTGTTTGCAAGAAAAAAAGAAACGTCGGACGCGTGATCTTTCGGGCAGAGACTCCCTTCGACAAAGCACCGCCCCTTCGCGCGTGCGCGCGAAAATAAGTAAAATCTTGCGCGCGCAAAAATTTTACTTGACTTTACGCGCGTTTTATTATATAATAGATATGTATGAAATGAAGCCGGCTCTTTTTACCTCCGTTTCGGGTTGACGAAGGAGAAGAAAAAGCGCGTTTTATATGATATTATCTTAATTTTGAAATCGGTTACTTTGTAATCGAAAGGAGGTGTCTTATGGATATTGTTGTTGCCATTCTTTGCATCGTCGGCGCTCTCGTCGTCGGTGTGGTTGCCGGCGTGTTCGCACGCAAGGGCATTGTGGAAAAGAGACGCGGCAACGCGGAAGCGCAGGCAAAAGAAATTTTGCAGAACGCGATCCGTGACGCGGAAAGCGTCAAAAAGGAATCGATCCTCTCCGCAAAGGAAGAGATCATTCAGATGAAAAAGGAAGCGGACTTCGACGTCAAGGAGCGTCGCAAAGAGGTCTCCCGCCTCGAGCGCCGTGTAACGCAGAAGGAGGAGACTCTGGATGCGAAGCTCGACGGCATCGAGAAGAAGGAAGCCGCCCTCCAGGAAAAGCACCGCGAGGCGGACGAGCTGAAGGAGAAGGCGAACGACATTCTGAATCAGCAGATATCGACACTCGAGCGCGTCGCGGGACTGACCGCCGAGGAGGCAAAGGCGGAGCTCGTTGCGAAGCTCGACGGTGAGATGCGCCACGTCACCGCGATGAAGCTCGCGGAATACGAGGAGCAATTCAAGGAGGATGCCGATGCGAAGGCGAAGGATATTCTTTCCCTTGCCATTCAGAGATGTGCCGCCGACCATGTGAGCGAGGTCGCCATCTCCTCCGTTCAGCTTCCGAGTGACGACATGAAGGGCCGTATCATCGGACGCGAGGGACGGAACATTCGCGCCATCGAGAATCTGACGGGCGTCGAGCTGATCATCGACGACACGCCCGACATCATCACGATCTCCGGCTTCGACCCCGTGCGCCGCGAGATCGCACGCATCGCCCTCGAGAAGCTGATCGCGGACGGCAGAATTCACCCCGCCCGTATCGAAGAAATGATCGAGAAGGCAAAGCGCGAGGTAGAATCCTCGATGAAGCAGGCGGGCGAAAAGGCAGTCTTCGAGACGGGCGTGCACGGACTGCACCCCGAGCTCATTCGTCTGCTCGGTAAGATGAAATACCGTACCTCGTACGGTCAGAACGCTCTGCGCCATTCGATCGAGGTATCGATGCTTGCGGGCGTGATTGCCGACGAGATGGGCGCCGACGTGACGATGGCACGCCGCGCGGGACTTCTTCACGACATCGGTAAGTCGGTGACTGCCGAGGTCGAGGGCTCGCACGTGCAGCTCGGCGTCGAGATCGCCACCAAGTACCACGAGAACAAGGAGATCATTCACGCGATCGAGGCGCACCACAACGATGTGGAACCGAACTCGGTGCTTGACTTCATCATTCAGGCGGCGGACGCCATCAGCGCGGCAAGACCCGGCGCGCGCAGAGAAGACGTCGAAAACTACATTAAGAGACTTCAAAAGCTCGAGGAGGTCGCAGGCGACTTCAAGGGCGTGGAGAAGACCTTCGCCATTCAGGCGGGCCGTGAAGTCCGCATTATGGTCAAGCCCGACGTGATCGACGACGACAGCATGAAGATCCTCGCGCACGACATCGCGAAGAAGATCGAGGCGGAACTCAACTACCCCGGTCAGATCAAAGTGAGCGTAATTAGAGAGGCGCGCTGCGTCGACTACGCCAAATAGTTTTTTGACGGCGTCTGCCGCGCATCTTCGCCGAAATCTGCCCTTGCCGTACATCTGTACGGCCGGCGGGCAGATGTTCGACGAACCTGCATCGGCATCCATCCGCCAAAAAACGCGGGCGTTGGGATTGGTGACTGATAGTTACTGAAACCCTCCCGTTGTTTCGGTAACGCTGACGGAAGGCGTTTGAAGTTAGTTTATCGTGTTCGCCTTGCCTTCGGCGGCGAAGGGAGATTGCGCTTCGCCTTGCCTTCGGCGGCAAAAGGGAGATAGCGCTTCGCTTTGCCTTCGGGTGCGAGTCAATTTGAAAAGAAATGAGGATATAAGCGCGGTATGCCTTATATCCTTTTTCAAATCAAAATAACAAAAGGAGACAGCAGCATGAGAATTCTTGCCGTCGGCGATGTGACGAGCCCTGCGGGGGCCGAGCATCTTGCGACGCACCTTTGGGAGGTGCGTCGTCGCTACGCCGTGGATTTCTGCATCGTCAATGCGGAAAATGCGTCTCTCATCACGGGCGCCTCGCCCGAGCAGGCGGAGCTGCTTCTCCGTTCGGGCGCCGACGTGCTGACGGGCGGGAACCACACGCTCCGCAACCGCGCGATCTATACGGCGCTTGACGACACGGCGGAGATTCTCCGTCCGCTGAATTTCGGGGCGGAGGTAGCGGGGCACGGCTACGTGATCTCGGACACGCCCACCTGCCGCGTCATGGTTGTCAACGCGATGGGGAACGTCCACATGGAGCCGACGCTTGACTCTCCCTACGGCGCGATCGACCGCCTGCTTGCAAGGGAGGCGGGGAATTACGACATCGTCGTGCTGGATCTCCACGCCGAGGCGACGGGAGAAAAACTCGCGCTCGCCTTCGCCTACGACGGACGGCTTTCCGTCGTCTTCGGCACGCACACGCACGTGCCGACCGCAGATCTGAAAATTCTGCCGAAGGGGACGGGCTACGTCAGCGACCTCGGCATGTGCGGGGAGTCGGGCGGCGTCCTCGGCATGGATCCCGAGACCGTCGTGCGCCGTATGCGCACCCACCTGCCCGAACGGTTTTTACCCGCCGCGGGAAAGGTCGTCGCGGACGGCGTGATCTTTACCGTAGACGAAAAGACGGGGAAGACCACCGCCTGCGAGCGGATCGCGTTTTGACGCGGAAGTCCGCACGGAAGCATACCGCGTCGCATGTGTAAATGATCACGCAAGAAAAGACTGCACAAAGAGCACATCTTTCACGCATGAAACACGTTTTGCCGTGAAAATGCGACCCATATAAAACCGCGTTTTGTGCAAAAAATGCAAACAAAACATTTCATATCGGTATCTGAATGAAAAGAGAAACCATGAAAAACGAGAATCGGACACAAGTCGCCGTGATCGGCGCGGGGCACGCCGGCATCGAGGCGGCGCTCGCCTCGGCGCGGCTCGGATTAGATACGATCTTATTCACCATCAATCTGGACGCGGTCGCCAACATGCCCTGCAATCCCTCCATCGGCGGGAGCGGGAAGGGGCACCTCGTCTTTGAGATCGACGCTCTCGGCGGCGAGATGGGATACGCCGCCGACCTTGTGACGCTGCAATCCCGCACCCTGAACCTCGGCAAGGGCGCCGCCGTCCATGCGAAGCGGGTGCAGGCGGACAGAGCGCGCTATCGCGCCATTATGAAGCACACGCTCGAGGAGCAGGAGCACCTGCGCCTGCTTCAGGCGCAGATTGCCGACATTGGCACCGAGCAGGGGGCGGACGGACGTCCGCGCGTCGTCTCGGTGACGACCGACCTCGGAGAGGTCTTTTCGGTCGAGCGGGTGATCGTCGCTACGGGCACCTATCTCGAAAGCTGTATTTTCGTCGGGGAAAAGACCTTTCCCGCAGGGCCCGACGGGCTCATGCCTTCGCACGGGCTTTCGGCGGCGCTCGCCCGCCTCGGTGTGCCCCTTCTGCGCTTCAAGACGGGGACTCCCGCCCGCGTGAATCGGCGTTCGATCGATTTTTCGCACCTCGAGGTGCAGCACGGGGAAGCGGAGCCGATCCCCTATTCCGCACGCACGCCCGAGAACGCCTTCGACGGAAAAGAGGACATCCCCTGCCACGTCGTGTATACCAACGAGAAAACGCACCGCATCATACGGGAGAACCTCGGACGCAGTGCCATGTATTCGGGGAACATCGTCGGCACGGGGCCCCGCTATTGCCCCTCCATCGAGACGAAGCTCGTCCGCTTCGCGGATAAGGATCGCCATCAGCTCTTCATCGAGCCGTGCGGACGTGATACGGACGAAATGTACATTCAGGGCTTTTCCACCTCCATGCCCGTCGACGTGCAGAAGGAAATGCTCTCCTCCCTCGAGGGCTTTTCCGATGCCGAGATCATGCGCTACGCCTACGCCATCGAGTACGACTGTGCCGAGCCGACCGCCATGCTCCCGACGCTCGAGTTCAAATGCGTGTCGGGGCTCTACGGCGCGGGACAGTTCAACGGTACCTCGGGCTATGAGGAGGCGGCGGCGCAGGGACTGGTCGCGGGCATCAACGCCGCGCTCTCCCTCAAAGGGGAAGAGCCGATGATCCTCACACGCGACAGTTCTTACATTGGTACGCTGATCGACGACCTCGTGACCAAGGGGACGAACGAGCCCTACCGCATCATGACCTCACGGAGCGAATACCGCCTGCTTTTGAGACAGGACAACGCCGACCTGCGTCTGACCCCGATCGGTCATCGCGTGGGACTCATCGACGAGGAGCGCTACGCTCGCTTCCTCAAAAAGAAAAAGAAGATCGAGGAGGAGATCTCCCGCCTCGAGCATACCGTCCTGCCGCCGAGCGACGAGGTCAACGCCGCGCTCGAGGCTGCCGGCTCGACGAAGATCACGACCGGCGCGACGCTCGCCACCCTGCTTCGCCGTCCCGAGCTGACCTACGATGCGCTCGAAGGGGTGGACAAAGAGCGCCCGCAACTCTCCCGCGCCATCCGTACCACCGCGCAGATCTCGGTAAAATACGAGGGGTACATCCGCCGCGAAACCGAAGAGGCGAAGCGGCAAAAACAGCTCGAAGAAAAGCGTCTGCCCCCCGACATCGACTATGAGAAGATCCGCGGGCTCCGCCTCGAGTCGGCGGAAAAGCTCGCGAAGATACGCCCACTGAACATCGGTCAGGCGTCGAGGATCAGCGGCGTGAACCCCGCCGACATCAGCGTCCTTCTGATTACGCTCGCCGCGGGGTACCCCAAAATGGAGAATTAAGAATTAAGAATTATGAATTATGAATGAGTTCTTGTTCTTCGCGTAGTTCTTTTGACGGGATGTATTTTCTGTTTTTGGGGTGCGCGAATTTTAGCGTTTTGGCTTTTTCTTCCGAAGTGCTTTGAATTTTTTTCCATGAAAAAAGACCATGCTCCGACTCTCGGAGCATGGTCTTTTTTAGTGCGCTCGGCATGCGATACAACATGGTGGTGAAAGTCCACAACAGGCATGGCAGTAGGAACTGTTAGCAGAGGGCAAGGGCGTCCGTCGTGAGGCG